>JAIFNN010000046.1 GCA_020047715.1 Bacteroidota bacterium
AGAAAGCGGAGTGGCCCGATTTAACGGATCTGCCTTCACCATTTTTGACCGAAGTTCTGGCTTGCCTGGCAACATTGCCCGAAGCATCATAGAGGGGCCCGATGGAAATATATGGGTAGGGACCGATGCAGGTATTGGTATTTTTGATGGAAGGGACTGGAAAAAGGTCAGTTCAAGTGAAGGATTGCAGGGCTCTGCAATAATTAAGCTGGTGCCCGATCCGCAAGGCCGGGTATGGGCCGCCACAAATGATGCGGGGGTTAACATTCTTAGCTACCAGGGCGATAGCCTTACCATAGAACATCTCAATAAAGACAAGGGTCTGACTGCAAATTTCGTACTTGATATTTTGCACGATTCCTCCGGAAAAACATGGATAGCAATGATCGGGGGGATAAATATCGTTACTTTCAATAGCACAAAGCCTACGGTATATAATTTAGGGGATTACACCCTGCTTCCCAGCAACCTTGTTTCCTGTATCGATGAAGACTCTGAAGGCAACTTTTGGGTAGGCACGTTAAATGCCGGAGCCTTTGAATTGAAAAAAGAAGGAGATCAGTTTCATGTGGTCCCCTTTAACAACCAAAAAGGCATTGGGGATTCGCGCATCTGGGATGTTTTCTGTGACGATGACGATATCGTATGGTTTGGCTCCAATGAAAATGGCTTATACCGCTGGGCTAAAGGAGAAATGCTTAACATTTCGAGCAAAAACGGACTCCCCGGGAATCTGGTCCTAAGCATTTTTCGCGACAGGAATACGAACCTCTGGGTGGGGTCGATGAATGGACTTTCACTTTTCAATGGGTTTCATTTCGTTAACTACACTTCAGATGATGGCCTTCCCGGAACACAGGTACTGGCAGTTAAACCCGGACCAGGCAACTCTCTTTGGGTTGGCGGGGACGGAAAAGGACTTGCCAGAGTTTCTTTTGCGCAGGATAAACTGATCCCCCGAAACTTTTCTGCTTCCAGCGGTTTTCGAAGCAACCAGGTTACGTCAATCGATCTTGACGATAAAGGAAATCTGCTGGTTGGTACCCGAGGAGACGGTCTGGCTATATTGCGAAACGGATCATTCAGTTACCTTGCTGCATACGACGGGCTTTCCGACGACAACATAAATTGTGTTTACTGGAGCAAAGACGAATCGATTTATGTGGGCACCAATATGGGGTTCAATGAGATCAAATCGGATAAAATACACACCATAAACGAAGATAACGGACTTATTAACCCTGAGGTTCAAACAACAATATCGGATTTGAATGGCGATATATGGATGGGAACCATGGGAGGCTTAGCCCGGTTTGAACACAAATCGAATGTCTATCGGGATTTTAACGAGGCCGAAGGTCTTTTCGACCTGCGAATCCATGCTCTGGCAGTTGACAAACATAACCAGCTTTATATTGGCACCAGCAATGGAATATATCGCTATAATGCTGAACAAGACACAATCATTTCACTTCTAAACAATACGCTAAACGCAAAAACAGTAAATTCACTTCTGTTTTTTAACGATACAATTCTTATTGCAGGAACAACCCGAGGCTTTAATAAAATCTATTTCGACTATACCCTAACGAACCCTGTACGGATTAACTCTTATGATAAATTAAACGGAGTTTCACTGAGTGAGACGAACCTGAATGCAATCTGCAAAGACAGTTATAACCATGTTTGGTTTGGCACTGTAAATGGGTTAACCTGCTACAAGCCTGAGCTGGAAGACACCCTAACCCGTGTCCCGGAGCTGCAATTAACAGGCCTGCGTTTATCATTTGAAGAAGTAGACTGGGCAGAAAAAGGTTTCAAACTCAAGGATTGGTTTAACTTGCCTACAGCCCTAACCCTAAAGTATTATGATAACCATATTACATTTGATTTTGACGGCCTTTTCCTGAGAAATCCGGAGAAAGTGCGCTTCCGTTATAAGCTGGAACCCTTTGAAACCGAATGGTCTCCTCCTGTATCGGTCAGAACTGCAACCTATCCAGGCTTAAACAACGGCAAATATACTTTTCGCGTATGTGCAAGTATTGATGGAATCAACTGGTCTGAACCCGTTGATTATTCTCTGATTGTAACGCCTCCCTTCTGGAAAACCATTTGGTTCTATATCCTTCTGACTGCCGGAGTCATTGCTATTCTTATTCTGTATATCAGAAGCCGCGAAAAGAAACTGATTCGCGAAAAAGAGCATCTGGAGCAGCAGGTTGCCCTCCGAACCGCAGAAGTTGTGGCGCAGAAAGAACAAATTCAGACTCAGCATAAAATAGTTACGGAACAGAAACTTGAAATAACCTCAAGCATAACCTATGCCCGAAGAATACAGCAAGCCGTATTGCCCGGCCTTGATATCCTTGCTGGAAACGCCGCCGACAGTTTTGTATTGTACAAACCCAGAGATATTGTCAGCGGTGATTTTTACTGGATCGGGAAAAGCGGCAACCTATTGATAGTTAGTGCTGCCGACTGCACCGGACACGGCGTTCCCGGAGCCTTCATGAGCATGCTGGGTATTAGTTTCATGAATAAAATAATCAGGGAACAAAAAGTCGACGCACCTGAAATGATTCTAAATCATATGCGGGAAAATGTTGTTAATTCCATGCATCAGGGGAATTTCGAAGGCACTACAAAAGATGGGATGGACATGGCTTTGTGCGTTGTGAACCTGGATACCCTCGAGATGAGGTTTGCCGGAGCTTACAACCCTGTAATAGTTATTTCAGACAATCAGATCAGCGAACTTAAAGCCAACCGCATGCCGGTAGGTTTTCACCTTGTTATGGATGACTTTTTATCGCAAAGCGTTCAACTTAAAAAGGGAGATTGCATTTACCTCTTCTCTGACGGGTTCCAGGATCAGACCGGAGGGCCCGACGGTCGGAAATTCATGCGAAAGAACCTTAGGGAATTGCTATTCTCTATCCATACCGAAGCCTTCTCGGTGCAAAAACAGATATTGGAAAGCACGATTGAAAACTGGCGACATTCGCCGGATCCGGCAGTTGAAGATATGGAACAAGTTGACGACATTATGGTTTTGGGCTTTACGGTTTAGTTCAAAACCGCAACACGGAAGGGCCATTATTTATTGATACAACCATTTTCCACCACCATTGCCACAGATTTTGTTGCCACAGATTTTTAAATTACCTCAAACCCTGTTTTATTTCGCCCCAATCAAAACATCGATATTTAATATCCCCGCCCCCCATCTGTTAGCTATCTGCTGAAAGCATCAGCCCGTCGCGACATTGCCGCATTTATTAATTCGGAAAAAAAAATTTATACAAGCATTGCAAAAAAAATTAACTTTATAGCAAAGTTTAACCCTTCAGGCAATGGTATCACAAGAAATTCTCGAGAACTGGTTGTTCAGAAAAAAAGGCCAGGACCAATGGCTTATGGCATCGGTTCCCGGTTGCGTTCACACAGATTTGCTTGAAAACAAAATAATCCCGGATCCTTTCTTTGGTGCGAATGCAGAGGACTTGCAGTGGATCGAAAAAGAAGACTGGGAATACCGCAGTGTCTTTAACGTTTCGTCTTACCTCTTCGACCACGATCAGATTGAAATATGGTTTTACGGGGTCGACACCTATGCTGAGATATTCTTGAACGGGCATCCCATTCTCGCCACCAACAATATGTTTCACCCCTGGTGTTCGGATGTGAAAACCCTCCTTCATGAGGGTGAGAACACCTTGGATGTTCTATTCACTTCCCCCTATAAAAAGGGACTTGAGAAATACAAAAAATTCCCCTATCAGCTTCCTGCAAATAACGACAAAGCTGAACTGAAAGTCAGCCCGTTCAGCCGGAAAGCAGCCTATCATTACGGCTGGGACTGGAGTCCGAGATTGCTTACCAGCGGATTTTGGAAAAACATTGAGCTCATTGCCTGGAACAAACTCAAAATCAGGGATTTTTACATAAATCAGCTGAGTCAGAGTCCCGAATATGCCAGTCTGAACTGCGAACTTGAACTCGAAGTTCACTCAGCGGGCGAGTATATATTTGCCGTCTATATTGATGAAAACATTATCTCTACCGGAAAGCTGAGGCTCGTGAAAGGGATAAACAAATTCAGCCACCCTTTTGGCATTCACAATCCCAGGCTCTGGTATCCCAGGGGATATGGGAAACCTGACGTGTACAAAATCACAATCGACATTAAGGACGACGACAACATTGTCGATACCCGCCAAACCACCACCGGCATTAGAAAAGTGGAGCTTATTACGTCCAAGCCCGGAAGCGATGAGGGTTTCCACTTCAGGGTAAATGGTATCGACGTGTATGCAAGGGGGGCAAACATTGTCCCGATGGACTTTTTCCTCCCCCGTGTAAAGAAAAATGATTACAAAACACTGATAGAAAATGCCGTTTCTGTGAATATGAACATGCTGCGGGTCTGGGGAGGGGGAGCTTATGAAAACGACAGCTTTTACAACCTTTGCAACAAGGAAGGCATTATGGTATGGCAGGATTTCATGTTCGCATGTATGATGTATCCATCGGATAATGAATTCCTTGCTTCGGTTCAGTCAGAAATCGAATACAACATCAAGAGGCTTCGCAATCACCCCTCGGTTGTATTGTGGTGCGGGAACAACGAAGTGCTTGAAGGAGCTCATTTCTGGGGTTGGAAAGAGGCCTTGGGCAAGGACTTCGATGCGGCAATGGAATCCTATGGCCGGATTTTTTATGAGCTTATACCGGAAACCCTTGCCAGCATGGATTCGACAAGACCTTACTGGCCTTCATCGCCCTCCTCTTCATACAAGGGAGCACCGGACCTTTCTTCCGGGGATTCTCATTTTTGGGACATCATAAAAAAGCCGCTTCCCCTGCGATCCTATGAAGAGAATGTTGGTCGATTCATGTCCGAGTTTGGCTTTAAATCGTATCCCGAATTAACTACCCTGAACACCTATGCTGCGGAAAAAGACCACGATATCCGCTCCGAAGTCCTTGAATTGCATCAGGGATGGGAAAATGGTGCAGATCTTGTTGAAAGACATGTCATTGAACTGTTTGGGAAACCCGATAATTTCCAGGATTTCCTGTACCTCTCCCAAATTACCCAGTCTCAAGCGATCAAAATTGCTGTTGAGGCTCAGCGAAGGGCCAAGCCCTATTGCATGGGATCGCTCTTTTGGCAGCTAAACGACTGCTGGCCCTGTGCCAGCTGGTCGGCCATTGATTATGCCGGAAAATGGAAAGCCCTGATGTATGAGCTTAAGCACCTTTTCGCAGATGTTATTGTATCTCCTGTAATCAAAGGCGACAGCATTCTGATTTATGTTGTTTCGGATAAGCCCAAACCCCTTAGCCTGAGGGCCAGTTTAAAGATTGTTGATTTTGAGGGAACCGAGTATTTCGCCAAAGAAACCGACTACCAAACAATCGGATCGGCTTCGGAAATGATTTTTTCGATCCCGCTGAGCAAGATGGATCTCTCCCAACTTAAGAACCAGCTTGTTCTGGTAGCGGAAATTTTTAACGAGAAAAAAAGGCTTGACCGAAACCTCTTGTATTTCGCTAACCCTAAAGAGTTATTGTTAAAACCGGTTAAGCCGGAAATATCCATTGGCGAATCGGGAAACACAACAATGATCATCATCAATTCTCCTGTGCTCATGAAGAATGTTTTTCTGGAAAGCCGGGAGAAGGAAGGGTTCTTCAGCGACAATTATTTTGATCTGCTACCCGGGGAAACCAAGACTGTGATTTTCCATTCCGAGGTTCTTGTCAGCTCTGAAAGCAACTTTTCGATACGATGCTTGAATTGCAGGGAGTCATCCAGGGTTTCGAACTGACGAATAGCATTGCAAGGTGTCAGGAAGCATAGCCCACGCGTCTCTAAATCTTGCATCTAAATCAATTTTTTTGTGGATTATAAATAGGTTTTTTTATCTTTGAAGTCATCTTGGCTTGTTTCTGAATTCAAAACGAAGTTTCCTTTCCAGTCTCTTCCTTTTACTTTTCAAGTTTTAGCCGGGATTCTTTCAAACTCATACGAATTATGTTCAAAGAAAAATCCGCAAGCCTCTTACCTTGCAGGGGCTACAGTAATGGTCAGCTAAGCATGCTGGTTATTTTGCGCCTGGCAATAGGCTGGCATTTCCTTTACGAGGGTATAAGCAAGATACTCAACCCGAACTGGTCGTCGATTGGTTTTTTGCTCGACTCGAAAGGGCTTTTCTCAGGAATGTTCCATTCACTTGCTGCAAATCCGGATGTGGTTCATTCAATTGATTTTCTCAATGCCTGGGGATTGGCTGCAATTGGTTTGGGACTAATTACCGGACTGCTCACGCAAATAGCCACTATTGCCGGAATGGTGCTGCTTGCATTTTACTATTTATCGCATCCTCCGCTTATAACCAGCGAATATGCCATTCCCAGCGAGGGAAGCTATCTGTGGGTCAACAAGAACCTGATAGAGTTTTTTGCCCTTTGGGTATTGTTTTTATTTCCCAGCGGGAATCGGATTGGTTTAGACCGGTTTATCTTTAACAGGAAAAAATAGTTTCAGGAAAAAGCCTAGCATAATGGACGAAAATAAAACCACCCCCAACAAGGGAAAAGAAGACAACAGCTCAAAAATCGGAAGAAGAGATGTGCTAAAAGGTTTGGCCACCCTACCTATTTTGGGGGCCTTTGCCTATGGAGTATACAAAAAAAAGAATTTTGACCGCATCGCAAACAACACACTAAGGCAGGCTGTGGATCTGAGTGCAGAGTCGCCTGTTGTTTTCCAGACGCAGCAAAAAGATCCGCATATACGCGTAGGAATTATCGGATATGGCATCCGCGGACCGCAGTTATTGAAAGCCGCCGGGTTTGCCATGCCTTCAGAGCTCGACAAATGGAAAGAGAGTTCGCTGAAAAACCCTTCCGATCATCGGCTAGAGGATTTTCGGGCTCAGGAAGACCTCAATATTTCGATTACAGCCGTTTGCGATCTCTTCGACGTGAATGCCGAGAGGGCATTGTCTGCAGCTGCAAATATTGGCCGGGACGGCAGCGATGGGAATTTTGTACAGACTGCCAAAAGGTACAAAACCTACCAGGAGCTTCTTTCTTCGGGGGAGGTGGATGCCGTGATTATTGCCACTCCCGACCATTGGCACACCGATATATCCATAGCCGCAGCTCAGAAGGGTATTCATGTTTATGTTGAAAAAGGCATGACCCGAACCGTTGAAGAAGCGTTTCGTTTAAGAGAAGCCGTTAAAAACAGTAAGATTGTTTTTCAGCTTGGACATCAGGGCCGACAGACCGAATCGCACATGAAGGCGCGGGAGGCTATGGAAAAAAACATTATCGGGAAGGTCGGTTTGATTGAGGTTTGCACCAATCGCAACTCCCCAAACGGGGCTTGGGTTTACGACATCCATCCGGAAGGGACTCCTGAAACCATTGACTGGAACCAGTTTGAATTCCCCTGTGAAACAAAACATCCCTTTAGCCCCGAGCGTTTTTTCCGTTGGAGATGCTGGTGGGATTATGGTACAGGTCTCGGGGGAGATTTACTGACCCACGAATTTGATGCCATCAACCAGATTATGAGCCTCGGGATACCCTATTCCGCTTTCAGCTCGGGAGGGGTATATTTTTACAAGGATAAAGAAGCAGGACACTATGTAAACGAGGTCAGGAATGTTCCGGATGTCTGGCAGGTTGCCCTGGAATATCCCACCCGCGATTTGACCCTGCTTTACAGCGCTTCACTGGCAAGCAATAAAGATAGAGGTAAAATGATCATGGGACACGATGGCTATATGGAACTTAGCGATGCCCTTACCATCTATGCCGACCGGGAATCGACCCGCTATAAAGAAAAAATCGAGGCGAAAATCATCAAACCCGAACTGCCCATTTACACCTATATCCCGGGCAGAAGCACCGTAGATGCCATTACCTCCCCTACCGAAAAGTATTTTGCAAGTCGCGGACTTCTTTATACCTATCGCGGAGGGAAAAGAGTTGACACAACCCATCTGCATATAAAAGAATGGATCGACTGTATCAGGGAAAGCATTGCCCAGGATAAAATCATTCATCCCAGCTGCAATATCGACCAGGGATTTGAGGAAGCAATAACCGCCCATATGGCTACGATATCCTATCTTGAAAACAGAAAAGTGTTCTGGGATGCAGACAAAGAAAGTGTAGTTTAATTTTTTTAACAAAAAAATAAGGCGGAAAATGAACATTTAACCATTAAAATTGTAATTTCGTCATAAAATATTTTCTAATGCATCAAGAAATCAAAACAAAACTTAAAGGTAAAACCATTCTTGTTGTCGAAGATGATCAGATCAGTGCCGAATATCTTAAAGAAGTTTTCGAAGAAAAGGGTGTTCATCTGATTTTTGCTAATAGCGGAGAAGATGCTATAAACCTGGTTATAAACAATCCTCAGATTGAAGTTGTTTTAATGGACATCAGACTACCTGGAATCAATGGTTACAAAGCAACTGAGGAGATAAGGAAGATACGCAAGGATCTGCCTGTGATAGCTCAAACCGCTTACGCTCTGGATGGAGACCACTCCAAAGCTTTGGCTGCAGGCTGCGTAGCTTACATTTCAAAACCAATCGGCTACAACGAGTTGCTGAGCCTTATTCTTAAAGTGCTTTTCCCCTGATGATGTGGCCAATCCCCGGCAAACAGATTAATTAAGATCGAATTATTTAGAATGAATGAAAATAAGCTTATTTTTGCAGCTTAAGCATTTGTTGAACCCATGTATGAATTTCATTCGTCTTTCCCGAAAAAAATGTCGCTTCATGCGCCTTTGGTGATAAGGATCCGGACGTGCAGTTCATTTGGTGCTTAAGGCATTGATATGAAAGAACATAAGCTCAGCAATCTGCCCGATGCCTTCTAACGGTTAAGAGTGAATTCGGTATCAGAGGAGCACAAGCCCGTTTTATAAAAATCAGCAAACAACTCAAATGATAAAAATCGCCTTTCTGGATTCGAAAACGGTTGGTGAAGTGCCCAACTTCAGGGTACTTGAAAAACAGGGTACGTTAACAATTTACGAAAAGACAGAGCCTGCAGAGGTCATTGAGCGCTGCATGGGTCAGGATGTAATCATTACCAGCAAAGTACTGATTAGCCGTGAGATCATGAGTCGGTTACCCGATCTGAAACTGATCTGTGTGGCTGCCACAGGCTTGAACAACATTGATCTTGTGGCCGCGGAGCAGCTGAAAATACGGGTGAAAAATGTTGCGGGATACTCTACCGAATCGGTAGCCCAGCTCACCTTTGCTATGCTATTGTATCTTGTAAACCGAATTCAGTATTACGATGCGTATGTGAAATCGGGAGCCTATGCCAAAAGCGACATCTTTACACACTTTGGACCTCCGTTTTGGGAATTGAATGGCAAGCGTCTGGGTATCATAGGCCTGGGCAATATAGGGCGAAGAGTTGCGCAGATAGCACAAAGCTTCGGCATGGAGGTCGTGTTCTTTTCCACCACGGGAAGGAATAACAATATTAATTACAAGCGATTTGACCTCGACACTTTGCTCAGCACTTCGGATGTGATAAGCATACATTCGCCCCTGAGTGATCAGACCCGGGGACTCATAAACTACGAGAAAATGCGGTTGATGCGTCCTTGCGCCATTCTTCTGAACACCGGCCGGGGAGGAATCATTGATGAGAACGATCTTGCCCGTGCCCTGAATGAGAACCTCATTGGCGGCGCAGGTATTGATGTGCTTGGGCAAGAGCCACCTTCGGCTGACAACCCTTTGTTTAAAATCCAAAACCGCGATAAGCTTCTTATTACTCCCCATATCGCATGGACCAGCATTGAAGCAAGGCAACGGTTAGTTGATAAATTGGCAAGGAACATTGAGGAATTCAGGAAATCAATTTGATAATTGGTTAATTAGTTAATTTGAAAATGAGATAATTGGTTAATTTGAAAATTGTCTCATTTTCAAATCACTGTTGTCCGGTAAAAGATTTGAGATTCCTCGCTTTGCTCGGAATGACAAGCTATTTCGAGTTTCAGGAGTTGGTTGGGGTTGGTT
>JAIFNN010000052.1 GCA_020047715.1 Bacteroidota bacterium
CAGGAACATGGATTGTTCATGGGTTTAATGCCAATGATGCCATTGCCCGCGAATGTGTTGAGGCAGGTATTTACATTTCCCTGAGCCAAAGGCTTTTCAGAAATCCTGAAAAAGCTCGGAAAATTGCGAATGTTGTGCCGTTATCAATGATTTTTGCAGAAACGGACGATGATCCCATGTCAATCCGGGAGGTATATTCTGCCATTTCGGGCCTTTATGGAATAAGTCTTTCAGAGTTAAAGACGAAAATTTATGAGAATTATATAGCATCAATGGGGTCTGGGGGTGCAATAGGGTAATGCGTCATCTCGAAAGATTCAACTATCGTACAGAGCAAATCCAATTCATCACCTTCAGGGCTGTCTCTCTTTGATCCCCATAGCGCTTCAATTCTATTTAATGCCTCGTAATAATCAGTCTCGGATTTAATTGGCCGTATTTCCATAATCATATTGTTTTAGTATACCAAAATGGGAAATTCGAAAGTCTTGTTAGTGTCCGGAGGAAAGCTTTTCCAGTCTTTTCTGATTCAAATATGCCATCAATCCCACTACTCCCACTATTACAACCGTATAGTAAACAAAATTCGGCACGGGAAGCGGATCTCCGGCAGCATAGGAATGCAATCCCGATAAATAATAGTTCACCCCGAAATACGTCATGATGATTGAGCTGAAGCCCACCAGAGCCATTAGGTTGAAGGCATAAACGCCTCTGAGTCCGGGAACCATTCTCATGTGAGCGATAAAAGAATAAACGATGATAGAGACCAAAGCCCAGGTTTCCTTGGCGTCCCATCCCCAGTATCGTCCCCAGGATTCGTTAGCCCATACTCCCCCGAGAAAAGTACCTATTGAAAGCATGAAAAGGCCAACAATAAGCGTCATCTCGATGATGTGGGAGAGTTCCCGGATTACAAGGTCGACGCGCAGCATATTTTTCTCCGACTTAAGGTACATGAGGATAAGATTAATTGCGGCCATAACCGCGCCCAAAGCTAAAAAGCCATAGCTAGCCGTAATTATTGCCACATGGATTACCAGCCAGTAGGATTTGAGCACGGGAACGAGATTGGTGATTTCCGGATCCATCCAGCTCAGATGAGCCACATGAAGAATGAGGTAAGCCAGAATTGCCGTTGCAGCCAGGGTAATTTTCGATTTCCTCGAAAAAATGAGTCCGGCGAGTATGGTGGCCCAGGAAATATAAACCAAAGCTTCATAGCCATTACTCCAGGGAGCATGACCCGAAACATACCAGCGCAGAGCCAGTCCGGATGTGTGGAGCACAAATGCGCCAACTACAAGCCAGGAGGCTACTGTGATAACGCTTGTGAGCTTAAGCCGGGTTACGAATATCTGAATAAAGTGAAGTATAAGCAATACGAAGCCAATGAGCCCATAAATGGGTGAGAGCCGGTCAAAGATGTTTGTTTTGTTATAGAACAGTTCGAGCCTGGTTTTTGAGGAGTCCGGGAGATTATCCGAACCATATTTCAATTGGTATTTTTTGAGTGCATCCAGGTATTCCTCCGCTTGAGCATAGTTCCCTGATTTGCGCGATTCATCGAGCGTTTTCAGGTAAACCGGAAGGATATTGTCTGTGAAATCTGCCACATCTGCATCAAAGGCATGGTGGGCCTGACCCGGCGTATACCATGTACCGGTAGAATCGCCTTCTTTGGGCAATATCCTCAGCAAATCGTAGGTGTAGGTCATATAGCAGATGTTGATCCGCTCATCGACCTTAAGGAGTTCGTTATCGTATTTACTGCGATAAGCCGGCTTTTTGCGATAAGCTTCTTCCACCGCTTCCTGAAGAATGTAGCCGTTTTCGTTTACGATATCGCGGAACGATGCGTATTTGGAGCTCAGGTTAAGCTGACTTAGGAGCTGGTCGTTCGATATTTTAATCATCGGAACGGTTTGCCAATATCCTGCGTCAAGCAACATACCCAGCAGGACCTGGTCGGGGGTGAGACCGTTAAGACTTGTTTTGCGCGACACTTTTCGGAGGATTTCGGAGCTCAGGGTAGTTATGGGCTCAATTCTTCCCCCGTGATCCTGTACCAGAATCTCGCCAAATAGGCGGGCGTGTGCGGGGCTTATGGGCTGCGGCGAATCTGTGGGCTGGCTGTTTGCAGGTAGCACAGAAACAAGTAGTCCGATCACGATCAGGGTCGCAAGCCGTCGGCTCTCGCGAAGGTTTGAGATTTGTTTCGACAGAAAGTTGAAGCGGCTGTTGGGATTAAAAATGCTAAGTATCATTCCCAGTCCCATTACAAAATATCCCAGATAGCTCACCCAGCTCCCCCAAAAGTCTTTGTTAACCGAGAGGATAGTTCCTTTTTCATCGGTTTCATACGACGATTGGTAAAACCGGTATCCCTTGTACACCAGTACGTTGTTCATAAAGATCCGTCGGGCTTCCTGAAGATTTTTTTTCGGGTCGAATAGGGTTACCTTGCTCTCAAACCACGATGGACTGTTGGATCCTGGGTAACGTTCAAGGAAGAAGTCATCCAGTCTCAGCGAAAACGGTATGTTTACGGCCATGGAGCCATAAGAGATGTTGACTTCCAGCCCATCCAATTGCGTGGTCCGGGCTTCACCGATCATACCTTTCTTGCCCCAGGCAATAGCTTCACGGGTTTGTTCACCGCGGATGACTTCAAAGACAAGGGCGTCGAAGAACTTGTTTTTCTCCGCATTTTCAACCTTTTGGGGTTTCAGCACAGCGTTTTCAAGGAATATTCGGGGCACGACCATGATCTCGTTCAGGGTGTAAAGCTGCATGGGCAAAAACGGGTAAAGACTGTCGGCCCTGAAAGTGGATGTAGACTGATCGGCCATGCTCATAACGGTGAAGTCGAAAGGCGTTTGAATATAAGCCTGACCATCGCGGTTATAGATCCGGACTCCCTCTTTATGCGAATCCCCGTTAAAACTGAACCAAACCGAATTGATAAGCTTTTCTTCCCCTTCCTTAAGAAGCACGGTTTGCCTGCCGTTTTCTGCGGTAACCACCATCTCGATCATTGGGATTCCTGTTTCATCGGGATTTGCAGGCTGCAGGCTTTCGGTTGCATCGGGAATAAACTCTTTGAGCCGCACTTTCAGCGGAGCACCGGAGGTTGAAACGGAAGTGTGAAAACGGCTTTTTCTCAGGGGAGAGAACAGTACCTCCCCGCTTTTCGAATATGTGTTTTCTCCCTCTTTGACATTAACCTGGATATAGGTTTTATCCGAGACTATTGTATTGGAAGACTCTCCCTCACGAATGCTCATCACTCCCTCAAAGCCTGAATATCTTGTAATTGCGGCTCCCAGGATAATTATAACGAAAGAAAGGTGGAACAGGAAAGAAGGCAGTTTTTCTATCTGGTACAGTTTAGCCCGGAAAATATTCACAAGCATATTGATCATTCCCAAAAGAAGCACAAGCTCGAACCATTTGGCATTGTAAACCATAGCCCTGGCGGACTCAGTGCCATAGTCGTTTTCTATGAAAGTAGCCACTGCGATGGAGGTTCCGAAAATAACAAACAAAAGCGCGGTGAAGCGCATGGAGAAAAGAAAAGCAAAGGTTTTTTTCATGGGATTGGATTCTGAGGAACGCATTTAATAACAACAGAATGCGACAAGTGTTCGATGGGGAGCCGGATAATAAAATTCCGGCAATGCAGTAAATGGAATCGTTTTCCTTTTGGCATTCCGGGTTTTCCCTTACTTTTGGACTCGGTTTCAACAAACATATTATGGACAGCTTTTTCGCCGGCACATTCTTTTCCATTTTCCAGGCAATATTAAAAGTCTTTCTCATTGCCTCTGTTGCCGGTTTCATGACGTACAGAAAAATCTTCACGGAGGAGTTTATCGACGGCCTTTCGGTATTGGTGGTGCGGGTTTTTCTGCCCTTGCAGATGTTTGCTTCCATACTCACAAGTTTTGATCCGGGGGCGCAGGCGTATTGGTGGGCCGTTCCCTTGGTAGCCATGGCGTTTGCTTTCACGGGACTTTTGTTCTCCGCGCTTTTTTTCGCCCGCAACATCAAGGAAAAAAAGTCGCTTTTCCCCTTGTCGGGCATGCAGAATGCCGTATACCTTGCATTGCCCATTGGGGAGTTTGCCTTCAGGGATCAGTTTCCTGAGTTTTCGCTGATATGTTTTTTGGTTTTAATGGGATTAAACCCGGTGATGTGGTCGGTAGGGAAGATGATTATAACTACAGGAGGTAACGATGGCAGTCTGTTCAACAAGATAGTAACCCCACCCTTGGTTGCGAGTCTTACCGGGATCATTTTAGTATTGACCGGTGCGGCCCCCTATGTTCCGGATATTGTTGTGGATGCTTCGGCCATGCTTGGCAACGCAACCGTTCCGGTAGCCACGTTTATTCTGGGGGCAACCCTGGTGATGTCGATCCGCAAGATTCCACCCTTTTGGGATACGTTCAGGATTGTGTTTATCAAGTTCGTGATATTGCCGGGCTTAACCATACTGGCTTTATATTTTCTGAAGACGGGGGAGCAGTATCCCCTGTTGGCACAGGTTCTTATCCTGCAGTCGGCCACTGCCCCTGCCACGGCGCACATCCTGATGGTGAGAACCTATGGGGGCGATATAGGAAAGGTAGGAGGGATAACCTTTGTAAGTTATCTGGTTTGTTTGTTTGCTATTCCGTTTTGGCTGATGGTTTGGAGTTTGATTTGAGATCAGTATTCAGGTTTGTTTTAATTAGCTGGCTGGTCCTTCCTGGGGTATGAAGTTCCCATAAAGAACTTACCACCCAGCCCGGTGCGAAAATATCGTTATAATAGCCTTTTCCGTTCTTTCCATAGTCCCAGTGTGTGTGTTGCACCACTTCGGGGTGATACCCGGGAGTTGATATTCCACATAGATAGCCGTTCCGCGGCAGAAGCTGATCGTTCATGGAGGAGGAAATGAGCTTTGCCATATTCTCATACCTTGAATCACCCGACTCAGCAGCAAGCCATTTCAATACTTCCGTAAATTCGAACACATACACATCCACATGATTGTTTTCCACAGAGACATTGCCCCAGCCCCTGGTTTTAAAACCAAGGTCGCCCAGCATTTGCCCGGGTGCAAAGGGAACATCCCAGAGATAATACCATGACAGGGCAAAGAACGAGACTGTTTTTGCCTGAGTAAGATAATGGGCTTTCAGACTGTTCTCTGAAGCCAGCCACAGATAGTAATATGCATTCAGGGTATACAGGGAGGCTTCCTTGTCTTCGCAGTTTGCATCGAGGGTGGAGGAAAAGTAATCCGCCTTGGAAACAATTTCTCTGTCGAGGAAATGTGCAGTTTGCTGAGCCACGGCAAGATATTCCGGATTATTGAAGTATGCAGAAGCCATAATCAGGGGAGTAATGATTGTGGGTGTGCTTCCCCCTGACGGATCGGTAACTTCAAAGCGTGCATTAAATTTCCGGGGGAAGCTGTTATCTTCTCTCATGAGTTTTACCAGACGATTAAAGAGCAGCAGGCTTTTTTGTTCGAGTTCGGGGTGTAAACGGCCGTTCCTCTTTTCAAAATCAAGATAATGAACGATGGCCATAAGTCCTTCGCTTTGCCTGCGGAGACTGAAAATATCTGCTTCCTCGCCTTTGCTGCAATCGATCCATTCCCTGAGGAGTCCTTCTGGAGTAAACCCATATTGGGTATAGCTTTTGAAAATGTTATTTCCTATGGCAATCAGAGATGAATCGCCCTGCTGGTAGCCATATTCAAGGGAATTGAAAGCGTTCATCAGCACGCGTCCGACGAAGCCAATTTCGAAAATCCCTCTTTTTTCGCATAGATCAATTCTGAGTTCCACACCCGATGAGGATGACAGATTTCCGCAAACAGTGTAACTATCGCGGAAGTATTGAGCCAGCTCCTGTTTTGCGCTGTCAGTTGACATTTTAGTTGGCACTTCCTCAGGTTTTAGCCGGGAATAAGCGAACGACCATGATTTCTCTGTGAATTCGCTGAAGGACGCTGCTTCAAATCCTGAAAAAACCCAGGATACCTCGGTTTCCTCCCCGGCCTTTAAAATTTGGAAAGCCGCTGTCTCAGGAGCCAGCCAGAGTTTCCGGCGGTAGGTGAAGGGCTTTTCAGTAAAGGGGTATGAAAATGTCAGGCAGGCATTATCAGCATTTTTCCCGAACCCGATTCCCCCGAGATCAGTTTTACCATGAAGTATCACCTCTCCATATTCAAAAGGCATCAGAGCATCATTTCGGGGGATATCGTTGCGCATTACCAGGTATGCGGTTTTGCCAAGGGAATCAAATACAGCGGCCAGGGGGGAGCTAAGCCGGTCTTCCCTTACCATCCAGGAACCGCCCTTTTTCAGGTTCGGTGCATTTTCAGGGGAGCGGGAATTATGGTGGTACCAGAAACCTGGCATCAGGAATTCGGAAGAATTATAAGCGATTCCCTCCGGAGTAAAAGCACCGGAAATATTGAAATTGCAGTCCTCCAATGCTTTGATCTTTAGCTTTAGGATGATGTTTTCACCTATAGTTTCAAGGGAATAGTTGACTTGTACCGGTAGCTCTTTTTCGGCTATAAGTTTGAATGTCTTGTCGTTTTCCAAGGCTTCCAGCTTGTGTGTTTTAGCCGGATTGCCAGGGGTTTTCAGGCTCACCTGCAGGGATATCTCCCTCGGAAGTTGCTCTGAGACGGGAGATGAGCATGCAGAAATGATGAAAACGCTTAAAATCTGTAATAAGAATATGATTTTACTGTTCATGATTCCAGTATTTTATTTCAGTTAACTTCAAGATCGTCGATTCCGGGAAGTTGCGGGAATTTTGCATGGGGTTCGGTCTGGTACCAGTAGGAAACGGATGAAATATCCGATTTCTGGACCAGATACCTGCCACCGCTTCTCCAACCCAGGTCCTGAATGGTTACTTTCAGATCCTTTTCAAACCTTACCGGGTCGGTGATATGCCAGCGGTACATTCCAAAGCGCTGTTGCGACTGGTACATGCCATCGGGACGGATAACCTGATGCAGACCTGCGTAAGGAGTGCAGAACTCCTGGTAACGGGCTTCCTTTTTGTTTTCAAAATTGTATGATCCGCAGAAATAGTCTTCGAGTCCGGTGCCACAGATTGTCGGGAATTCCTTGTCGCCGTCCATAAAGAATTTTATCTCCCCTTCGCCCCACCATCCGTTGTTATTTACCTGCCAAGCCAGGTAGGTTCCCACGAACTGACCTTTGCCCCTAATGCCGTCGACCAGGGTATGGATGCCTGTCAGGTCTGGGTTTGTGCGTCTGAACTGCGCATGGAAGTATGCCGCATCTTCAGGAATTTGGGTTTCAACATAATCGATCTGGTAATACAGGTACATCTGATCCTGTGGGTTGATATTTTCGAAAGTGATTTTACATTTTTTTCGGAAGGGCATGGTCCAATAGCAGTTGAATGCACTTCCCGGGTTCACGCATATTGCCAGAGAGCTGAGCTGGGCGTATTGTCCCCATCCCATGGCAAAAAAATCTCCCGCGGGACATTCTACTGAGGGAGTTGTTTCATCATCCCAATAGATGCGGATGATTGAGTACCTCCAGTTTCCGGTCGGGGTCATCCAGATATGCTTGATGGCACCGGAACCAGCGATTTCAGCGAGGGTGAATGTCTCACCAGGCTTGATGATAACACTTGGGCTTACTTTCCATCCCACTCCCAGTTCGCGTGAGGCATTCGATCCGGTTCCCTGGGTTGCCTGGCCGCCCTTTCCTTTTTCCCCAGTGAAATTTTCAGGACTAATGGATCTGGATTTTGCATCAGAAAGCCTGTAGAGATTATCCATATTGACATCCAGCCCGTTGAACGATTGCGGGGCCTGTGCTGATGCCAGAGTGCACATCAGAAAGATGAGGGTTGAAATCAGAAAACTCTTTTTCATGGGTATGGTTTTAAAAGTTATTCTATTGGTAAAATTTTCCCTTCGAGCCAGTATAATCCTCCACTGCCATCGGCAAACATCCTGCAGGAAACAGCCACAACAGTTTGGTTATCTTTCAGGAAAAGGGAGTTGTTTACTGCACTTTCATTGCTAGGAAGTATTCCCCATGGTGTTGAAAGCTGCGTGAAATTCTTCGCGTTATTGTTGCCAACCATAACCTGCATATAGTTGTTTTGGTGCCAATCGCCTCCGCGGTAAATGTGGGCGGAGAGGAGGACTTCGCCGGTAGGAAGTTGCAAAAGGTAAGGAGCTCCCCCGTGACCACTGAAATTGCTTATCACCCAACGGTAGGGGCTATTATTGAAATTTGAAGTGGTAAGGTTCCAGGGGCCCGAGAGGTCTCTTTTGATAATATAGGGAGACAGGGCACTGTTAACCGATTCTATGGCAAAGGCAACTCCCTTGTTTCCCTGCAGAAGAAGCGGAACGGGCATTCCGTCGCGTTTTTCAGGGTAATAGGCTACAGTGCGCGGTTCGGACCAAGAGTAACCGTTATCTGTAGAAACAGTCTGATGGATTTCCTGATAAATTGGGTCGCCCGGCCACCATTTCTCCTCTGAGGAAAAGAACATTTCTATTTCTCCATTTGGGAGTTGAACCATTGCGGGCTCCCATGTGCGGCCTGTTGGGTAAATAATGGGTCCGTCAAAGGTTTTGCAGGTATCTTTGCTGATAAGGATCTGTATGGAGCTTTTATTCTCATCAGGTTTTGCATTGGCTTCAAAAGCGATCATTACCCATCCGTTTTGCATAACCAGTATTTCCGGAGTGCAGAACCTCCAGTAATCAGCATTGTAATCCTGGATATTCATAAGGATCTTCTGCGGGTTCCAGCTGTTTCCGTTATTGTAGCTCATCCGCAGGCAGACATTGATCCAGTCGCCGTTATTGGGTCCTCCCTGATACACCAGAATCAGGGTATCGGTGTTGCCTACTCTTTTTATCCTGCCATAATCGCCGAAATAGCCTTCCTGGGAGATTTTTTTCGCAGTGGAGGGATGATTCCAGACAATTTTATGAGCCACGGTCAGGCTTGAGTTATCAACAGGAAAGCCAGAGTAATCGGAAAGCGTTTTTATTGTTTTCACCTCCCCGTAATAGGGCATTCCGTTAACAATCATGTAAGGCTGAACATAACATACAGCGTCTGCCGCAAGACCGTTTATTGTTGCGCTGCCCAGCCCATTCACCAATTCTCCCGGTATTTTGGTGAAGTTTGGATCAGGAATACCCTCAGTACTAAAGAGCAGACCGTGTTCTGAAGGTTCAGGAGTAGATGTAAGGTTATAGAAAAGCTGGGCTGTATTTTGGGTTAGGTTTAAAATGTTGGAAGCTTTGATGCTTTGGGTGGAAAAACTGATAATATTTCCCAGGAAATAAATGCCCTCAGTATTTTTTGAATACACCCTCACATAATAAGTTCTTCCTTCCTGGAGGTTTGTAAGGTTGGCAAGAAAGGAGTTCTGATTTTCAGGATTTAACAAATTTGGAGAATTCTGATCCGGAATGGTTTTTATGTCATAAAAAATTCCACGCTCAGGATATGCCGAAGGGTCAAGTTCAGAGGAACAGTAAATTACTGCCTTATCGTTTGTGACCATTCCAACACTGTCGGTTACTAAATTAAGCACTTCCAGTTTTGTAATTCTTGAATATACAGGATCGCATGTTCCTGATAATACTTTTGCACGGTAATAGTAATTGGAATCGGCGGAGAATCGGTAATTTTTTGTGGTTTCTCCGGGGATTTGGTTCCAATTGGAGCTGTCAACGGATTTTTCCCAGGTTATTGAGCCATGATTCACCGTGTACCATAGGAGGTTGAGGTTTATTGGTTCTTTCCGGGTTACGGTGCGCACCAATATTTCGGTTTGGGAGAAAGCAATTACTACCTGGCAGGTAAGTAAAAGTAGGATGGCTATATGCTTAAAGGCCTTCATTTGGGTTCTTAATTTTTTACAAATGATTTGAGTGAATCAAATTTTTTGGTTTTAATCCGGATGAGGTAAATCCCATGATGAAGTTCAGATATGTCAAGGGAGTTTGAGTTGCGGGCAGGGGAAGGGTAATCCGAATGGCATTGGAGGATTTCACCGGTAACTGAAAAAACATCGGCAGAGATGATCGGATTTGAGGGTTCTGTTGAGATGAAAATTGTGTTCTGTGCCGGATTGGGGTACACAATCCAGGCATTTACTGTTTCCATAAGGGAGACAGAGGTGCCAAAGACAATGATTGTGTCGGAATCGGAACAATTCCTGGTATCGGTTACTGTCAGATAATAGTTTCCTTCACTGCTGATAGAAACGACTGGAGTTAGGGCAATTTCGCCCAGCATTGAGCTCCAGGAATATGAAAATGCCGGAGATCCTCCTGTAATGGTTAAATCATTTCCGAGAGTAATAATTTCGTTATTTCCGAGAATAAGATCGGTCCCGGCTTCTATTTTGAGCTCTCGTGGCTGAGAGAGGCTCAGGTTTATTATTGTTTCCTGTGCGAAGAGAGAAACACTAAAGAACAGGACCAACTGGGCAGAAAGCAATTTGTACATAAGAAGGAATTTTCGGTACTAATTATAAACAGCGATATGGTTTCCCAATTTACAAATACTTTTTAATTATGATCAGGCAATGTTTTATGGTGAAAGGAATAGCCGGCACCTGAGTGCCAGCTATTCCATAATCAACTTTAAAATAAAGACATACCTTTTTGTGCTAACTATCTGACAATTACCTTGGATGTTTGTATCCTGTTATCGCTTGCTACTTTTACAATATAAGCTCCAGCGGGCAGTTTTTTGGTAAAGTTGTCCGAGAAGGTTTCTTTAACAATCGTTTGCCCCAGCAGATTGCAAATAAAAACATCAGAAAGTCTTTCTGAATTAAGTTTAACAGTAAGAACCTGATCAGTAATGTAAATAGTTGCGAAATCAACTTTGGTGTTCTTAACGCCTATGTTTCCAACTTTGAATGTACCGGTTGCAAAAGCAGAGCCCTTGTATTGAGCATCGATTGACTGCACGCCCCATGTGTAATCGCCATCGGTCAGACTTATAAGTTTTGCGGATTTATTCAGGAAGCAGTTACCCAGTTTGTTGACTTTTCTGAGTCCGTCTTTGTCTCCACCCACAAAAGATGCAGGCGCAAGAATGAAGTTGCCTTCGTCATCTTTCAGGAAGTATTCATAAGATAGCGATTTGGCAGGAGTTTTGTCATCTGTAGCTTCGTTCCAGCTTAAAGTTACATTACCGGCATCAACTGCAGCAGCAAGTCCGGATGGAGCTGATGGAGCAGCATTAGCGGAGCTTGTATTAGAATTAAGCATTACAGAAGCGGTTCGACCCTGTTCGGCTTCAGTTGCGTAAAACATAGGGTCCCAGGAGTGTCCTGAAACCAGATAGTCTGGAAACCCGTCTGCATTCCAGTCATTAAAAAGTACAATTGTTTCTGAGCCACCTGGTACACGGCCAACTTCAGTAAAATTGCCTGCACCATCGCCATGGTATAGATATCCGGCCTGAGTGTTGACAGTAGGAGGATTCCATCCGGTAATAAAAAGGTCATAATTGCCGTCGTTGTTCCAGTCGATGATTCCTGTGCCAACACCTGAACTGCCAAGTGGACGAAGGTCTGCCTGGAAAGAAGTCTGAGGTTTGTCTGCATAGGTTCCATCTTTCTGGTTAAGGTAAACGTGGGAAATGCATGCCCAGCCTTCATCAGCGGGTTCAAAAGTTCCTGCACCACCTTCACCGTGCAGCACCATATCCAGCCATCCGTCGGAGTTTAAATCGGCGAAATCGACACCGCCGTTACCTTTCTGGTAGATTGATCCGCTGGTGTTGGTTGCGGTTTTTCCGAGAAAAGCACGGTAGAAGTTACCAGGTTCTTCGTCGTAGTTGATGAACACATCAGCAATGACTCTTGCATTGTCGTTGGCTTCAGGATTGTCGCAATTTGAGGTAATAAAAATGTCCATAAATCCATCGTTATTATAATCGATTACCTCGCAATAGGGGATTCCGAATTTGTATTCACCAAAAATTTCCGTATTGGTTGCGGTGAATGTACCGTCGCCCTGATTGATATATACCCCTGAGACATCCAGATCCACGCTAAGGCATACATAATCAATGAGTCCATCGTTGTTGAAATCGGCCCACGCGCCTGCGTTTGCTTTAACGGGAAGGGGGTAATTCAGTTTTTCAAACATCCCCGTACCCAGGTTTTTATAAACTCCACCGTGATAAAAATTAGGATCAAAATTATGCTCGGTTGCCAGTAAATCCATAAGTCCATCACCGTCAACATCGGCCCAGTCGAGGTTTGCGCGTTCAATTACCCTTAGGTTAGTTGGAGTAACATCAAACTGGCTTGAGCTGGCGTTCCACATATACAGCCTTTGCCATCTTTCGGTTGTGTCGGGAATGGAGTTGCCATCTAGGTCCAGTGGAGCACCTGCTTCATCAAGCAAGGGTTCTTTCGGGTTGTTTTTGTTACCTGTAATGTAGAAATCCAGGTGTCCGTCGTTATTTATATCAACGGAAGTTCCGCCACCCCAAGCCTGTCCAAGCTCTGAGTGGACCGTGATTGTTTGTGAGTACCCGGTAGCAACAGCCAACAGGAAAACAGCAACGTAAAGGATTCTTTTCATAGTTTTGAAGTTTTAGTTAAACAAAGAGATTATTTAGTTTTTAAAAAATGGTTTTTCAACTGGTTCAGTACCTGGGCCTTTTCCCTGATTGATTACAGGCCAGCCCGAACTCCAGTCAATCGGGTCAATAAAAAGGGAACGGCGCGTTGCTCCCTTGGGTAAAAGAGGGTTGGATCGTAAAATTCCATGGTAAACAAACCAGTCGACGCCCTTATCGTCTGTCAGGATCTGAGCATTATGCCCGGGTCCGGCAACGGTTTCATTTCCACTTAACATAACACCAGTGATCTCGTTTACCACTGGATCATGCCAGTTGTTGTTCTGTTCCATTAGTTCCTGTCCGGTAATGGTGGTATATGGTCCTTTGAAATCCGCGGAGCGACCCACAACCACTCTGTACTTGCTGTCAGCACCTTCGCAGCAGGTAGAAGTTGACACGAAAAGATAGAAATACCCATCTTTTTGAAAGATGTATGCCGCTTCGAAGGAGTTACCTGCAATCTGAAATTTTTGCCCTGTAATTCTTTTCCCGTCATCGCTTAGTTCAATTCCATAAATACCTCCGCCCAGACTTCCCCATATCATATAGTTTTTGCTATCGCAATTGAAAAAAGAAGGATCGATGGAGTTAAAAACGCCTATTTCTTCAGAGTCAAAAAGTTTTCCCTGGTCGGTAAAAGGTCCTTCGGGTGTATCAGAAATTGCCAGGCCAATTGCTGCATTTTTATCTCCCCAGATAGAAAAAGCATAATACAAATAATACTTACCTTGGAGGTATGTTATTTCCGGAGCCCAGATCCCGCCCGGTTTCCAGTCTGGTTTGATATCAAAAGCATCTCTTACATATTCCCAATTTACAAGGTCACATGACCTGATGACCGGAACCAGTCTGTGAAGCGCTTCATCCCAGTAGTTCTCGGTTCCATAGGCATAAAACCAGTTGTCGGGGGATTTAATAATCGTTGGATCGGCGAGATCGGGTTCAAACACAGGATTTTTATAGTACAGGGAGGTATCAAAAGCTTCTTCAGCAGAAGATGCAGATAATCCTTTTGCAGTTGTATTTTGGGAAAAGCCCCATACATGCATGAGAACTGAAAGGATCAGTATTATGAGGGTCTGTTTCAGCATTTTTTATTAGTTCCTGTAATTTGGTTATGCCTGGTTTTGATAGAGTTTTGTTTTAATTTGTTTGATTAGTTTGAAAGCACAAATTTCGGTTTCTGCCATCCTTCGACAGCCTCAATGATCGTGAGCGGCCATCCATCATCACCCCAGTTGATAAGGTTAAGCATCAATGGTCTGCGCGGAGTGCCAGTTGAAAGGTTTGGCTTATTGTTATCCGTAACCTGGTAAATGATCCAGTCCTTTTCTTCGAAGTCGCTAAAAATTCCTCCAACATGGGATGGGGAGTTTATATTTTTCGCTGGATCGGAGTTTACTAATTCGGTACCGTTTCCATTGAGGATATCATTTCCGTTTTTATCGAGGTAAGGTCCGGCAATATCGACCGATCTAGCAATTTTTATGCTGGCGTTTCCTTCCTCCCCTGAAGTCCCAAAAAAGTAATAAGAACTTGCTGATTTACGGAGGATATGCGCGCCTGAAAATCCTGATCCGGCAATTTTGAACACTTCACCCTTTAGAGTTGGCATTGCATTTCTGGGCATGTTCAACTCAGTCCCTGATACTCCATCCTCCGTCTCAAAAAACAGGTAAAATTTTAAGCCCGCCTGGATGAGATAGGGAGCCTTACAGAAATCAAAACCGAGGTCTCCGGAGGCTACAAGCTGGCCATAATCGATATACGGTCCCTGTGGAGCTTTGGAATAGGCAATTCCTATTTCGTCATTAATTGTGTATGCAAGGTAATAAGTGCCGAGAGTTTTTGCGAACAATCCGGCTACGGAGTTTATTTTACCCTCTGCCCATTCTGGTCTGGCAGCAAATGCTTCGCCTGAAAGACTCCAGGTCATCAGGTTTCCCGAGCGCAATACAGGAACAACATAGTTAAGGCCCTCCGACCATTCTTTTTCATCGCCAAAGGCAAAGAACTGGGTAGCTCCCCTGAAAACAGAAGGATTGCTGAGGTCCGGTTCCCAGATGGGATTTCTATAGCTTGATTCTTCGGGCAGATTAGCCCCAAGCCAATACAAAGAATCGGCACCATCTCCTTCAATATCGGTGCAGGAGATTTGTGAGGCCATCAGGATGCAGAAAAGCATGATTCCGGAGAAAAACAGCTTACCAATATTTTTCAGGCTGGAGTTTATTGTGTGTTTAATATTTGCTCTCATTGTAGTTTGCTTTTACTTGAACTTATTACTCACGATATATCAGAATCCTTTGTTTTGGGTAAGCCCCGGATACAGACTAAGTTCCCTGTTTGGGATGGGATAGAGATGGCTGATTCCAAGTTTGAAATTCAGAAAATCGCCATCCCTTTCATTTGCCAGCATGTTTACCCCAGTTTGGTCATGAAGAATTCCCCATCTGTCGAGGTCGTACCAACGTGTAGATTCCCCGCAGAGTTCAACCAGGCGTTCGTGTTGAATCTGTTCCATCAGGGCGTCGTAGTTGCTATATGACGAAGGGTTCAAATCGGCCATATTTGATCTTCGACGTACTTTATTGATGTATTCCACTGCTACAGAACGATCGCCGTTTAGTTCATTAATTGCTTCTGCATACATGAGGTATACATCTGCGAGGCGTACCAGCCGGAAATTAATTCCAGAACTGTAGTCTTCACTGGCATGGGTGTCTACCCTTGTATATTTTCTCCAATAGCAGGGTTGGGTAAGTTTATAATCATCGGTAGACATCCATTGCGACCAGGTTTTGCCATAAAGGAGTTCTGTATCTCCAGGTTTTTCGTAAAAAAGTGTTGCGGGGAGGCGGGGGTCCTCATTTCCGTCCATATCTTTTTCTTTTCGAAACTCATCCAGCAGCCAGGCTCTGGGATAAGCATCAGCCCATGCCCCGCCATTGACAACCAGGCCAAGGAATTTTGGGCGATGGGCACCAAGTTCCTTACCGCTAAATAATCCTTCTGCGAACTGAATTTCGAATAGAGATTCGTTGTTGTTTTCATTGAGCATGGTAAAATTATCCTTGTAGTTGCTTACCAAGCTGTATTTATTCAGAGCAAAGATTTCGTCCATCTTATTCACAGCCTTGAGCCAATAGCTTTGCGCTTTTGCATTATCAGATGATCCGGGTCTTTTATAATACCCGGCCAACTGCATATATACTTTTGAGAGCATCCCTTTTGCACCCCCCAGCGTCGATCTGCCCAAATCATCACCGGCCCAGCTTAATGGAAGAAGTTTTTCAGCTTCCAGAAAGTCTGTTTCTGCCTGAAGATAAATTGCCTCTTGTTCAACAACTTCACCATTTTCGGTAGAGCTAATCATGTGAGGGCCCTTTCCAAATGTTCCACCGAGATACCAGTATGCTGTTCCCCTTAAAAAATAGGCTTGGCCAAGGATAGCCTCTGCTTCAGCTTTATTCTCAAAGAGAGTAAGTCCAATAGAATTCATGTTGTCGATAACCTGATTGCAATAGAACATTTGGCGAAAAATTGCTTGCCAGGGTTGGATTATTCCCTCAGCATTATTGTCGTTATAGCTGATGATATTAAAATTGGAATATGCCTGAAAGTAAGGGTTGGGGCTTTCACTCCATCCTTCATCGCTTCTGGAAATCATAAATATGTGATACCATCGGCTGAAATATCCGGGGATTCTGAAAACCGAATAGCAGGCGTTTAATCCAAGATGGTAATCATCTTCCTGTTGCCAGTAAGTGTCGGATGACTCCCTGTTGGGATCTTTTAAGTCAAGATAATCCTTTGAGCATGATTGAATCACACCAGATAAGAGGATGATTGTTATTATTAGGCTCTTGATTTTCATTGCTTTGTATTTTTTCAATTATGAGTTAAAAAGATATCTGAATGCCAGTCATAAATGAGCGGACCGGAGGATATCCCCCGATATCAACGCCCTGAACAAAAACAGTATGACTGGATAATTCAGGATCGTAGCCTTTGTATTTGGTAAAAGTCAGAAGGTTTTGGCCGCTCACATAGACTCTTAATTTTTCAAGAAATCCTGTTTTACTGATTACATTATCAGGCAGTGAATAGCCAATCTGTAGGTTTTTTAGCCGGAGGAATGAGCCATCTTCAAGCCACCGATCGGTCTGGGCTTTGGCATTGTCATTTGGGCCAAAATATGGCCTTGGTGTTGTTGAGGAAGGATTGTCCCAAGTCCATGGATTAAGGTCTGCAGGCATATTATTGGGGGCATCCATGCTTTCCATCCCAATGCGAACTCCATTGAAAATCTTGTTTCCATAAACAGAATTCCAGAAAAGAGTCAGGTCGAGACCCTTGTATTCAGCTGAGAAATTGAATCCCATTTCAAATTTGGGCAAAGGACTTCCCATCCATTGTCTGTCTTCGATGTCGATTTTCCCATCTTCATTGTAATCAACATACCTTATGTCGCCCGGTTTGGCATTTGGTTGTATCAGTACAGTCTCATATTCATTTGAAGTGGCATTAAGAATGCTTGCAGTATGGGAAAGCACATCTTCAGTGCTTTGAAAGATTCCGTCGGTTTCAATAAGATAAAACTCGGCAATTGATCTTTTTTCCTGAGTGCGGTTTACCTGGTTGTACCAGCCTTCTCTGAATCCTTCTGCTGCGCCTAGTTTGAGGACTTTGTTTTTAAGTAGTGTGAAATTTGTGAACAGACTATATTTTAACTCGCCGGATTTCTCCCTGTATCCAAGAGTAAACTCAAAGCCTGTGTTTTGCATTTCGCCGTAATTTGTCCATTCCACAGCATCGCCAAGGTAAGGGTCAACACCCACGCCGGTTGCCATTGCTAGCGGAAGAGAAACAAGAAGATCGGTAGATTTGCTATCGAAATACTCTGCAGATCCATAAATCCTGTTGTTTAACAAGCCAAAATCCAGACCGATATTGAGTGTAGATTTTGTTTCCCATTTTAAATTTGAATTTACTCGATTGCTTTGGAGAGCGCCTTCCCTGATAGTTTGGTTTTCCCCGAGAACCACATAGTATCCCTCATAGGGCCCGCTGTGGTTAATGGTTGCCTGATAGTCATAATTCCCGAGTGTCTGCATGTCGCCAAGAACACCATAGCTGGCGCGGAGTTTAAGATCCGAGAAAGTTGATTTCATGGGAGCAAAAAAATCTTCGTTGCTTATCCTCCAGCCAAGGCTGGCAGAAGGGAATGTTCCCCATCGGGTATCTGGACCGAATTTGGAGGAACCATCGCGACGAATATTAAATTGAAAAAGATACTTTGAATCGAAATCGTAGTTTATCCTGCCGAGGTAAGAAATCATTGCGTTTTCCTGTTCGCTGCCCCACATATTGTTTTGAACTCCGACCAGATCAATTTGCCAGAGTCCATCTACTTTTTGATCATATCCTTCATTAGCGAGATAGTTATAATTATTATTTTGGGTGGTAAAACCGGCCATTGCCTCCAGTTTTGATTTTCCGAACTCAAGACTGTAATTTAGGGTATGCTCATTTATAAGGGTCATTCTCTCGTTGCTTTCCTGCCAAAGGCGGTCGTTTCTTCTGGTTTCCACGGAAAGGTAACGCATTGTATAGGCGTTATCTATTTGTTTTCTTCGCCCGTACCAGAAATCAATACCCAGGTTGGCTCTATATTTCAGACCTTTTGCAATATTCCACTCCCCGTACAAATTTCCAATTAGGCGGTTATTGTATAGACGATCGTTAAGTGACTCCTGCTGGGCTACAGGGTTGGTGCTGTATGTAGGGTAGTTGACAGAGCCGTATCCATAACCACCCCGGCCGGTTATTTCATTAGGATCTCTAACAGGGATAACGGGTGGCATCGAAAGGGCATCTGCAAATGAACTTGTTGAAGTGTTTGTTAGTTTTTGGTTTGTTCTGATAAAAGAGAGGTTTTCACCGAAAGTAATTTTTCCCTGTGTACCTTCGGCGTTTACGCGGAAGGTATATCGGTCGTACCAAGGGCCCTTCAAAACACCATCCTGAGAAAAGTAACCGCCACCAAGCATATAGCTGCTGTTTTTACCTCCCCCGGTAACATTGAGGTTGTAATCGGAGACTTTTCCCATTTCAAATATTGCCTTTTGCCAGTCGGTGCTTGGAATATTTGTGCTGTCGGCGGGTTTACCCAGCCATTCGGCACCGGCATTCAAAAAGCTCAACTGGTTGTAGTAGAGGAAGTCTTCTGAATCCATCAGGTCGATCTTTTTTGCCAGTTCTTCCCAGCCTTGGCTTGCAGAGAAATTAATTTTAGCCGGACCTTCTTCGCCTTTTTTAGTAGTAATGATTATTACACCATTTGCACCCCTTGCCCCATATATTGCAGCTGAGGAAGCGTCTTTAAGAACCTGTATTGATTCGATATCCGAAGTGTTGATATGATTGGCATCATTTAGAATTAGTCCGTCAATGACATATAGAGGACCTACGTCGGAGAAAGAACCCACCCCACGAATTTTAACAGATGCCATGCTCCCGGGGTCGCCACTCGTGACAACAGAAATTCCGGCAATCTGGCCCTGGAGAGCCTCTCCAATGCCTGAAGCTTTGATTTTCTGCATTTCCTCGACATTAACAACCGACACTGCACCGGTGAGATCACGTTTTTTCTGCACACCATACCCTATGGTGACCACCTCATCGAGTCCGAATAGTTCTGCTCTCATGATTACTTCAAGAGGTTTTTGATCCTCAATTTTCATCTGCTCCTCCTTCATCCCGATAAACCTAAAAACCAAAGTAGTTCCGACTTCAGGCACTTCGATTTCGAATTCTCCAAGGTTATTGGTAATTACTCCTTTTGTGGTTCCTTTGATATAAACGGTAACGCCCATAAGTGGAATCCCCACCTCATCGATCACTTTTCCCCTGGCGATAAAAGGCTGCGCGGATTTTTCAGAAGATACTTCCTTCTTTTTCAGAACGATAAACCGGTCCTGTATCTCCCAAGTAATAGCATTATCGTTAAAAATCTGGGCCAGAGCGTTTTCCAGGCTTGAATTTTCCAGGTTAAGACTGATCTGGTCATTTGGATTAATGAGCCCGGCATCGTAGAAGAACTTAAAATTTGTAATTTCCTCTACCTTCTGCATTACTTCAGTGACCTTTGCTTCGTCGGCGCGGAGTGTTACAGACCTGGATTCCTGAGCTGTCAGACTCTGGAGAGCTGCAAGAAGCAGGGCAAGAGGGATTAGCAGAATCAGCCTGATCTGACTCAGGTTACCATGCAAGCTGGTTTTGCGATCCTTAAGGATCGAAGAATCTGATTTCATACTGTAAGATTAGTTTAGTAGTAAATTAGTAATGGTAAACGCAATTATTTTTTGGCTGTCACATAAATTTTATTGTTATCGATTGAATAGCTAAAGTTTGTTGAAGAAGATTTCTTAAAGATTTCCAGAAGGGTATATACATTATCATCGCTGCCAAGACTCCCGGTAAATCGTTTTTCTTTAAGTCCGTCGTTTCTGAAAATGATTTCAACATTATAGATTCGCTTCATCATAGAGGCTAGTTCGGCGAAGGGTCGGTCGACAAAGGAATACTCTCCTTTTTTCCAAAACTCGTAATAAGCCGATTCGAAGTTTCCGGCGATGAGTTTTCCTGTATCTTTGGTGTAGATCAGTTTTGTACCCGGCTGCATTTTTGAAAGGATCCGGTCCTTAATGACCAGATCAATTTTTCCTGAAATCAGGCTGGCTTCCATTGAAGGATCCCCGGGGTAATCGTGAACATAAAATTCGGTTCCGGTGACCCTGATGGTTGGGCCAGAGGTGTGCACCAGGAAGGGGTGTTTCTTATCGCTTTCCACGTCGAAATAAGCTTCACCGGAAAGGGTGACCTCGCGGGTAGAGCCGGAGAATTTTTCGGGATAGCTTAATCGGCTTTCGTGTCCGAGCCAGACGATTGATCCATCGGGAAGGGTGACATTGGCGCGACTCCCACGAGAAACAGATATTTCAGAAGTTTTTAAATTTGCAGGGGGATCGGAAAATACAAGTCCTCCCAGAAATCCAAAACCAAGCAGCAGGGCTATACTTGCCGCGTAGCGAATTAATTTTGCAGCGGGGAATGAAAGATGGATTGATTTGGATTTTCCCGGAGTCAGTGATTCCCTGGAATATTTCAATAATGCTTCAATACGGATTTTTTCGTTTTCAGTGGTTTCCCGGGGAGATTTGGTGTCCCAGTATTTTTTAAGGGAGTTAAACCGGAGTTCATTTTCCGCTGATTCGCTTCGCCAATGCTTCAGTTCCTTCAGGTCAAGCAGGGTAGAAGAGCCATTAAGCACTCTTGCGATGATTTCATTTATACGATTTTCGGGCATGGACAAAATTTATGTTCTGTATATAGAACAGGATTATTCCATTTTACCCCCAAGGGATTAAAGATTTTTTATTCAGATTTTTAAAAAAGCAGAGATAATAGATTTGAAAGGCCGTTTTTTCTTTTGAAGTTGAGGTCGTTATTTTTCTTAAGGCAGTCGCAGATTTTTTTAAGCGCAATTGAGATCTGGTTTTCGACGGTTTTTTCTGAGATGCCTAGGAGTATGGCGATTTCTTTGTATTTGAGGCCATCTTCTTTGGCAAGCTTGAAAATAAGCTTGCATTTATCGGGGAGAGAGTTGATGGTTTTAAGGTAATTCTGGTCGAATTCTTTCGAGATCAGCTCATCCTCGGGAGTATTATGGAAAGAAGGAATTGAAATTTCCGGAAGGATTTCAAAAGGGATGACATGATGTTTTTTTATTTTCTCGAGGTAGTTGATGGACGTATTTTTGATTGCTTTATAGAGGTATGAGGGGAGATTTTCGATCTGGGAGACTTCTTCGCGGCGGTCCCATATCTTCATAAAAACATCGTCGGTAATTTCTTCGGAGAGTTCCCTTGAAAGGGTAATGGAATAGGCAAAATCGCATAAATACGGGTAATATTTATTAACCGTTTGGTTGAACCATTTCAACAAGATTTCATTTCTGATTGCCTGATTGTTCACGACTGGGAATTTTAGGCAATTTAGAAATAAATTATGAAATAGGACTACGGGGAGAAAATGAAAAGAGGTCAGACTTGTTTTACAACAAGTTTTACATTCGTTAAGAGTTTTCGAAAAGACCGTTTTGAGTTAATTAGAAATTACTATCTTTGCCATGCGAAAAAATGGTCAGTTGTCCGAGTGGCTAGGAATCGGTCTGCAAAACCGGCTACGGCGGTTCGAATCCGCCACTGACCTCATTTTAAAACCCTACCAGTGCTGGTTATCAGTGTGGTAGGGTTTTTTATTTGGGATTTGTGCAAACAGTAGTGTAAGCATAGCCTAAAATTCCTCATTAGGCTTTCTGCCTCGGTTCCTCTATACCGTATCCAGTCACTATCTTTAATTGTATAATCATTTTGTTCAATTTTATTAATTATAGCCATTATTAGTCTTGATGATATATAATGGGCTACAAATCCGATTAAAATGGTAAATCCAAAAAGAATAATTGCAATGTAATAAAGTGTCAGAAGCACAGCTTCATTTAAAGGGACTATATCCCTTAAAAAAGTCAAACTAATTGCTAGTGCTCCACCACTTAGATATAATGCTTGAGTATCAAACTTTTCAATACCGTATCTAAGATCAGCATATAAATCCTTAATATAATCTCGTCTTATTTGTTCAGTCCCTTTTTAATTTTCTTGCATAAGATATATTTATTAACTGATTGTCTTAGATAGCAAACGTCACTTTTCTATACATGTTAATGTTGTCGTGTATAGAAAATGGCCTTTTTCTATACATGTTATATTTGACCTGAAAAGGTATCGTCCAGAACCGGTTTAAGTTTTCCTGATTGTTGGCTGTGTTTGTCATGATTCTGTTACTCTCACCTCCATGAAAAGATTCAAGTACTTTTCAAAAACAAATACCCTGTTCCGACTTTGACCTGTCATTTCCTTAAGTATATTCTCACTAACAAAGTCCGAAACCAGATCATTTGCAGCTTTATAGCTTAAGCCGCATATTTCTTTAACTTTATTTGTGTTAATAACCGGGTTTTGAAACAACTGCTGAAGCAGGGTTGCCGCAGAATGACTTTTTCTTCCGAATGAACCAATTATTTGATTCTCAAGACTACTTTTCAAATCTATAACTTTTGACAGGGTTTCAACTGCATTCTCCGCAGTATTGGCTAGTCCGATTAAAAAGTATTTTAACCATTGTGTCATATCGCTTTTAGTTCTTACAACGGTCAGATTATCATAGTAGTGACTTTTGTTATTCTCAAAATAGCTTGACAAGTAGAGCAATGGTTTAGAAAGAATTCCGGAATCGACCAGATACAGAGTAATCAGTAGCCGGCCAATCCTGCCATTTCCGTCCAAAAAGGGGTGAATTGTTTCGAATTGATAATGAGCAATAGCGATCCTGATGAGAGATGGAACCTTAATCTCATCGTTATGTAAGAAATTTTCCAGATCACCCATCAAAGTTTCAACATACTGGTGATGAGGCGGTACAAAAACTGCATCTGCCGGGCTACTGCCTCCAATCCAGTTCTGGCTTCTTCTGAAATCCCCCGGACTTTTATTCTCACCCCTGACACTACTTAGAAGCGTTAAATGAGTTTGCTTTATGAGACGGGATGAAATCGGAAGGGTTTCAAGTTCTTTAATTGCCTCATTCAGTGCCTTAATGTAGTTATTAACTTCTTTCCAATCGTTTTTTCTCTCAGGGGCAACTTCTTCCTCGGAAAGAAGAGCTTCATCCATGTTGGTTTTGGTTCCCTCAATCCTGCTTGAAACAACTGCTTCTTTTGTAACATGCAACTGAATAAACAAATCAATATTGGGCACCAGCTTTGCATAGGAGTTGAGCTCACCAAGCTTGATGGCAGCTCTCTCCAGTAAGGCATTTATTTCAGGATTCTTCCAGTTCCATTGTTTGTTTATCTCTGCCGGAACAAAGTAGTTATAGCCTCCTGCCCCTTTTTCGAAGTGGCCTGCTGTGTATTTTTCCAGTTCAATCATTTCTTACTCACTTTAGTGGTGTAAAAGTAAAATAAGATTTCCTTTATTTTACTTTAGTATAGTGAAAGTAACATAAGAAAATCTTTATTTTACTTTCATACCATAAACTCCTATATCTCAAACCCAATACTTTTCAGGTTTTCTTTTATGATGGTATCCATCTGTGATGCCTTATTCATCTGCTCTTTAAGCTCAGAGGTGAGTTTTTTCATCTTATCCTCAAACACCTCACCATCATCCTCTTCCTCCTTAAAGTCAATATACCTTCCCGGTGTCAGCACAAAGTTGTTTTTCCGAACCTCTTCGAGGGATGCAGATTTGCATAGTCCGGGCATATCTTTGTACTTGTTCTCCCAGTCCTTACTTCTCCAGTTGTGGTATATTTCACCAATGGCGGCAATATCCTCATCGTTCAGTTCCTTCTGGCTCCTGCTGATCATAGAACTGCCCACCCTTCTTACCCTCGGCATCTGCGAATTGTCCCAGGAAGTATTCAAATACAAATCCCAGGATGTCCCTTCCCTTCCCACCACTCTTGCTGTTGCCCAAACTGTTGCTATTATTCCCGCTGAGACTAATTGAACCAATAAGATCAATCAATTCTCCCAGTCTTTGTTTATCGAGCGAGGGCCTTGCATAATCTTTTGGGAGAACGGCTTTAAGAGCAGGATTATCCTTCTCTATTGCATCCATGGCATCATCAATGTCTTTTCCGATGGTGGGTAGTTTAGCCCGGTTCTGGAGATAGTTCCAGCGGGCGGTGGGTGGCACGTAGAAAACTCGTTCTGCGGTGTATTCGTCTTTGTCCTCCGGGTCGGCACCGGTAGATACACTTTCGGATTTCAGCTTGTTATACAGATCTTCAAATGAGTCAGAGATATATTTCAGGAAGATAAGGCCGAGCACCACATGTTTGTACTCGGAGGCATCCATGTTGTTACGTAACTTATCGGCAGTTTTCCAGAGGGTGGCTTCGATCTTGGTGTTTTCGGACATCTTATAGGGTGAGGATTTGTCAATCAAAGATTAAAAGTAAGAAAAAATTGGTAATGTGAAAGAGGGAAAAGTGTTTTTGAGGTATATATAGTAATTCTTCTAATGCAATGGAATGTACCCAAATTTCAGTACATTTGATTTTAAGCAGAGCTCTTATTCTAAATAAAGGAATAGCAGGATTCGAGTTTCCCGTCGTCGGTCGCTATATTGACATTTTAGCACTGGATAGGACAAACAATTAAGTAGTGATTGAACTTAAAATTTCAAGGGGATATGAGCGTGTTGTTGGACAACTATTAAGGTATATATCCTGGATAAAGAAGTTCCATGCAGAACCTAATCAAAATGTCAGGGGAATTATAGTAGGTAGAGAAATTTCAAATGATCTGTTACTTGCATGTGATGGACTTTCTAAAATTGAGTTATTCGAGTATGAATTATCTATAACACTTAAACGGGTTAAGGATAATTCTTAACCTAAGAAAATTGTGTGGCTATTTTTTTTGGATAAAATTGTAATTGCCATTAAATGATTTGACTGAAAATTTAAAAGAGTGTAACTTTGAGGCTTCTGAAACTTTGAAAATATGGATGCAAAAATAAACATATCGCTCAGTTTTAAACAAGTCATTGATATTGTAAAGCAACTGTCCCCTGTTGAAAAACAGCAACTTAGTGAAGTTTTATGGACGGAACAAAACATTGATGAAATTGTAATCCCTGAAAAACAAAAACAATTAGTTAGAGAGCGTATAAAAAAATATGAAGAAAGCACCGACAGCTATCTTTCGTGGAATGATATTGATCGTAAAATGAAAGCTCGCAAATGAAATTCACTGTTGAGTACAATCCCGATTTCTATAACGATATTGTTGAAGCTGTTGACTGGTATAATGAAAAACAAGCGGGCTTAGGTGACAGATTTTTTAGAATTATAAAACGTCAAACGGCAAAACTTTCTACCTCTGCCCTGCATTTTGCTATAAAATACGATGACATACGCTGTTTGACTATGGATAAGTTCCCGTACCTGATACATTACCGTGTAAATGAGCAAACCAAAACAGTTAAAGTGGAAGCGATGTTCCATACAAGCCGCGACCCAAAGATTTGGGATGAACGAATTGATTAATGAAAACTTTCATACCGGCCTCAAGTTCCTTAGCAATCTCATGTACCTGATTTGATGTTAGTTTCATAGGATGTGGTTTTAATTATTACAAAGTCATTACCCAAAAATCTCCCTCAACTCCTTATTACTGAGCTTTCCAATCCAGTTTTCGCCGGTTGCAACGGTCATGTCGGCCAGATGCTTTTTCTTTTGAATCATCTCATCTATTTTTTCTTCAAAGGTGTTTTTGGTGATAAACCGGTGTACAAGCACATTTTTTTTCTGTCCGATACGGTAGGCCCGGTCAGTAGCCTGGTTCTCAACCGCCGGATTCCACCACAAATCGTAGTGAATTACCTGTGAGGCGGCAGTAAGGTTAAGCCCTGTTCCAGCTGCTTTCAGGGAAAGAAGGAAAATCTTATCGGCTCGATTGTTCTGAAACCTTTCTACCATCTCCTGACGCTGAGCAACGTTACATCCCCCGTGATAAAACATTGGCTTTTCCCCGAAACGCTCTTCGATAAATCGTTCAAGCAATTCGCCCATTTCACGAAACTGAGTAAAAATCAGTACTTTTTCCCCACTCTCCATAATGCTTTCCAACAACTCGAACAACAACTCGGTTTTCCCCGAAAGGGAAGCATCAAACTTTCCGTTTTTCAGGAATTGCGTGGGATGATTGCATATTTGTTTCAATGCAAGGATCATTTGCAGCACCAGACCTTGCCGCTTAAACATTGAACCGGAATCGGAAGGAGAAATACCTTCGATTTCATCCATAGCCAGCTGCATGGTTTTTTCATACAAGATGGCCTGCGCTTTGGTGAGCACTGAAAATTGGTTTTGCTCAATTTTGTCGGGAAGGTCGGAAATAATGCTTTTATCGCTTTTCATGCGGCGCATCATAAACGGGGCAGTTATCTTCCTGAAACGCTGCACCACTTTTTCGTCGTTAAAAACCTGTATGGGTTCGGCAAAATCTTCTTTAAACATCTTCACAGTTCCCAGATAACCTTTGTTGGAAAAGTCCATGATTGACCAGAATTCTGTCAGTCGGTTTTCCACCGGCGTACCGCTCATAGCAATTCGAATCTGTGAGCCAATGCTTTTTACCGCTTTGCTTTGTGCGGCTTCGGGATTTTTGATATTTTGAGCTTCATCAATAATCATTACCTGCCACTTGTGCTTTTTGAGAAGTTCGGCATCACTGCGAACCACTCCATAGGTTGTTAGCATTATATCGGACTGAAAGCCTTTAAGATCGCGGTTTGTGCCATGATGAATATAGGAACTAAGGCTTGGGGCAAACTTTTCAATTTCGGATTGCCAGTTGGTAAGTAGGCCCGTTGGTACAATTACCAGAGCTTTCTGTTTATCATTAAGCACTTTTTCTTCTTTAAATTTCAGAAGAACGGAAATGACCTGAAGTGTTTTTCCTAATCCCATGTCGTCGGCAATAATGCTCCCGAAGCCAATGCGGCAATTCTTGTACATCCATGAATAACCGCGCAATTGGTAGGGTCTCATTTGGGCATTCAAGCCCTGGGGGAGCTCGATATTTTCGTCTGAAGTTAGTTCCGCGAGCATTTTTCTGACTTCATCGGTCAGTATAACCGGGGATCCTTCATATTCTTCGCTAATAGCGGTATGGAGCAACTGATATGCATTCAGCGGTTTGTTCTGAGTAAATTGTTTGTGAAGTTTCTCCAGGTCGGCTTCATCCACATAAATGTAGTTTTCCTTAAATTTGAATAAACCCGTAGCGTTTTCGATCAGTTTTTTATATTCCTCAGGCGTTATGACCTGATCGCCAATGGCAACCTGCCAATCAAATGAAAGCAACTCGTCCAGGCGGATAAACGATTGCGATTCTGCATCGTTTCGTTTCAGTTTTACAGATGCTTTCGGGCGCAGCAAATTCTCGAGTGATTTTGGAAGCAGAATTTTCAAATCCAAAAGCCGGATAGCGGGAAGTATTTCCATTAAAAACGGGGCAAACGCTTTACTGCTGAACAGGATACTTTGCATCCCCTTGCTATTGATATAGCTATCCAATCCATTTATAAAGGGAGAGAGCAACGACAAGGATTGCAGTATTTTAAAGCGTTGCTTATCGTAAGCAGTCTGCGTGAGAATATGATTGAGAGGAATTGGCATCTGATCAATGCCGGAGGTATCTTCGATGCTGATTTCCACTTTAAATTCATCCTTAAGTTCCGAAATCGTTAACATTGGTTTATAGATTTCTGATGTCAGGAAATATCGGTCAAGCCATACCTTGATCCCTCCACTCAAAGCATTTTCGCCAACACCTCTGAATTCGTTGTTGCTGTTTTTGAAGAACAGTTCTGCAATCGTATCGCCATCTGTTGTCTTTGATAATTGGGAAACCATTCGGGTAATAAAGACCGATAGCAGCAAATCAGCCTGGTTTTCTGCAGAATGGATTTGTTCTTTTTTGCGGA
>JAIFNN010000047.1 GCA_020047715.1 Bacteroidota bacterium
CGTTAAAAGTAGTATCCAACGAACCGTCCTCCAGAAAAATTACAACAGCTGCACCGGTTGCAGTACTTAATTGTCCGAAACAAACAATTCTGCCGTCAGCCATACTATAAACAGAACCAAACGCCCCTGTGCCCCCCAGAAAACGAGTTCCTGTTTCATTAAAAGATGTATCGGGAGAACCATTGCTATTAAAACGGCTCACAAATGCGTGTTGCTGAGAGCCAGCGTTTGAAGGTGCTTGTACCCCGGCACATAGAATTTTACCGTCGGGCTGAAGGGCGTAAGTGTAACCAAGGTTTCGCTGATCAAATTTATGCCTCACTAATCCATTAGTGCCAAACTGTGAATCTACTTTTCCACACTCATCAAAGCGCATCATGTCAATAAGAAAATCGTTTTCTGTACCCGTTTCGAAAGCTCCAAAAAATATTTTTCCATCGGGTTGAAGCAATAAGCTGCCACCGCTTGCTTCTCCTCCCTGTGACTGTATAAGCAAGCTGGAATTGATACCAAACAGGGAATCAGGGATTGAATTTTGCGCTTTTAAAGTGTTCGCAATTAGTATCACTGCATAGAGGGAGAAGGTAAATCTGAAAATTTTTTTCATAATCTGAATTTTTATAATTGTAGCTGCACTATATCAGCAAGTGCGAAAATAGGGCACAGGTGGCATTGCTATCTTTGAAATTGTGCGAATGGTACCGATAAATGTGCAGATGGAAATAATTGGAGTTTACCCAAATAATTACACGAAAAGCTGCTAAAAATCAGAATTTTGCAAACCATACATCATAACAAATTGTTTATACATAATAAAAGTCCATTGATACATTTAATCCCATATTCCTGAAAATATAAGATTACATTTATGAATAAATGCTTCAAATTATGATTGATCTAGTTTTGATCGACGATGAACACAGTGCTATAAAAAGTCTGGAATGGGAAATTGAAAGCTTTTGCAAAAATGTAAACATCGTTGCCACATTTAACAGCGCCACAGAGGCTGCTAACTTTTTAAATAGGAATAAGGTGGACTGTGTTTTTCTGGACATTGAAATGCCAGATATGGATGGTTTTCAGTTCCTTGAACTGTTTCCCAAACGAAATTTTTCGGTAGTTATCACCACTGCTTTCGATCAATATGCCATAAAAGCTATAAAAGAAAGCGCTCTCGATTATCTGTTAAAACCAATAGATTCTGATGATTTAATAACATGTTTCGATAAAATTGAGCAACAGAAAAGTAACCTTTCCATCAATGAAAAACTGGAAAACTCTTTGGAGAAACTGTTAAACTCAACATCTTTAAACCAAAAAAAAATAAATGTTACTACCGATGGGAAAATGATTTTCCTTAACCCCGATGATATTATCTATTGCGAGAGCGATGGGAATTATTGTACCATATACCTGGAAAACAAGGAAAAGATCCTATTGACCCAGAAACTGAAATTCATGGAAGAAAAGCTATCCCAGTTACAGTTTTTCAGAATCCACAATTCCTACCTGATCAATCTGAACAAAGTGAAAGAATTTCATAAAACCGATGAATATGTGCTGCTTTCGAACCTGGCAAAAATTCCGGTTTCACGGCAAAAAAAAACTACTTTTTTGGATAAGTTATGAATTTTGATATTGAACTTGGGGGTAAATTATTATGGGGGTTTGTGACTTCCGGACTTATCATCTATTCCTTTTTGTGCTCCCTGATTTATATTCAGACAAAGCAAAAAACATTTTTGTATTATGGCTTATATAATGTTCTCCTTTTTGTTTTTCTTATAAAAAACAGCCCCTTATTTCCTGATGATATTTATAATACCTATCTGGCGAGCCGTTATATTCCGATAAACTGGCTGATTCAGGTTATTTATAATTCTCTGTTGTTTTTTTTCTATATAGAGTTTCTGGAGATGAAGCAGTATTTCTCAAAGTACACCTCATTGCTTACAAAATTCTTAAAGTTTTTAATGGGATTTTCGATTGCTTTGGGTATTTATTCCATTCTTTCATTCAATCCGGATTATTTCCAATATTTCTTTAATTTCGGATTCATCCCCCTGATGACGATTTTTGTTATTTCCTCCCTATACCTAACCTTAAAAATTCCAAACCGGCTCAAGTACTTCATATTCAGCGGCATTATTATTTACCAGGTGTTTGCTTATATCTCTCTGGTTAAATCACAAAGTATGATAGAAGGGGAATACCCTATTATGTATTTTTATATAGGGATTATCATTGAATCTACAATATTTATGCTGGGACTGGCTTATAAAGTGAAGTTATTGTACCTGGAAAAAATTAATGCGCAGAACAAAATCATAGAAGAACAACTTGCAAGTCAGGCATTAAAAGAAGTCTATCAAAAAAAACTGGAAAACCAACTTGAAGAAAAAATTGCCGAATTAAAAAAAGCTCTCCAGGAAAGTGAAGCAGAAAGGCTTAAGTCGCTTACCCTTTCTTTTGAAAGTGAGATCTCATTGTTAAAACTTGATGCCCTGAGAACGCAAATGAATCCTCATTTCATTTTCAACGCACTTAACTCGATTAAAGCGTATCTCATCGATAATAATAAAGAGAAAGCCACATACTATCTTAACAAATTTGCCAAACTTATACGAAAAATACTTGAAAGCTCGCGCACAGACAGTGTTTCGTTGGATGAGGAACTCGAAACAATTGAGTTGTATTTGAATATTGAGAATATCAGGTTCAACGATTCCATCAAATTCATCATAAAAAAACCTGAAAACCATATTACGACCGCAACCAAACTGCCGGGTTTAATTTTACAACCATTTATTGAAAATGCGATCTGGCACGGATTGATGCAAAAAGAAGGAGAAAAAAATATTGTAATTGAGGTAAACAGAATTGATAAGGTTGTTATACTTTCCATTACTGATAACGGAATCGGAAGGAAAAAGGCAAAAGAAAAAAGCGACAAGAAATCATTTAAGAAAGAATCCCTTGGAATCCAATTTGCACAGGAAAGACTTAACTATTTCAATACAAAGAACAATACAAACTACAGTTTTACCATTATTGATTTGCAGGATGAAAACATTGAAGCGTCCGGGACTCAGGTGGTATTTGAATTCCGATGAGAATAGGAAGTCAATCTCTTAAAACTGAAATCACAATCAATCAAAAGAAGAGACAGTAAGGCATATCACGGCTGAAAAAATAAACCTGCTTATATCTTTAATTAAACAAACCGGAAGAGCCCCCCTACCACATGATTGTTTTAATCTCTCCCTTTTCGAGGCTGATTTCTTTTTGTTTATCCCCGCTAATAAACCTTACGGTTCCGCTTTCTCTGGCGTAAAGGGTAAGTTTCTCAACCGATTTGTTTTCCCAGTCCATCGAAATCACAAATCCTCCCCTGGCACAGAGTCCCTTTACAGAGCCGGTTGACCATGCATCGGGAAGGGCCGGGAGGAGAAGGATTGTATCCTCGCCCGACTGCAACAGCATTTCAGCCACAGCAGCAGCTCCGCCAAAGTTCCCGTCGATCTGAAAAGGCGGATGGGCATCCAAAAGATTCGGATAGGTTCCTCCCCCACCCGAATAGTTTGTCTTCATCCCATCGGGCTCAACATATTGAAGCAACTCGCGGTACATTTTATAAGCTCGGTTTCCATCATGGAGCCGTGCCCATAGGTTTATGCGCCATCCTTTGGACCAGCCAGTAGTTTCATCGCCCTTGATTTCAAGAGTCTTGCGGCAAGCTGCAGCCAGCTCGGGCGTTGATGCGGGGGTGATATGATGTCCCGGGTAAAGTCCAAACAAATGCGACTGATGCCTATGCTGCGGTTCGGCATCTTCCCAGTCGTAATACCACTCCTGCAGATTTCCCTTTTTGCCCACCTGATAGGGGTATAGGCGATCCATGGCCTGTTTGAGCTTCTCTCTGAATTCAGTGTCAATGCCTAAAACCTCTGAAGCCCTTACAGTTTGTGCAAAACATTCCCGTATCATAGCCAGATCGGCAGTGCCGCCATACATCGTGGCTCCGCGGTATCCATCGGGGGTAATATAAATATTCTCGGGGGAGGTGGACGGCGAGGGTATCAGCATCCCGTTTTTGTCTTCAATCATCCATTCCAGACAAAACAGAGCGGCTCCCCGCATAATATCATATGCCTCATTCCTGAGGAATTTTTTGTCCTGGGTGAAAACATAATGCTCCCACAAATGAGTTGACAGCCAGGTTCCTCCCATGTTCCAGTTTGCCCATACAGGATCGCCATTGCCAAAATCGCCAACCGGATTACTCATGGCCCAAATATCCGAGTTATGACAAGCTGCCCAGCCGTTAACCCCATAAAAGGTTTTGGCGGTTACTGCCCCGGTTTGGGATATGTTTTTAATAAAACCCATCATGGGCAAATGCATCTCGGAGAGATTTGTGTTTTCTGCCAGCCAGTAGTTTTCTTCGGCATTGATGTTCGTGGTGTAATTGCTGCTCCAGGGCGGACGAAGGTACGGGTTCCATATGCCCTGAAGATTTGCAGGGACTCCGGGTGTTCGGGAACTGCTGATCAAAAGATAACGTCCAAACTGAAAATACAGGATCTCCAGGTTTTTATCCTCCTTTCCTTCTGCATAGCGCATGAGGCGCTCGTTAGTTGGCAGATCGGGAGCCGTTGTTTCTCCCAGTTCGAGACTTACACGACTAAAATATTTTTGATAATCCAGGATATGGGCATCCAGGATTTGCACATATTCTTTAGCAGATGCTTGTGACAATTGCTTTTTAGCAATTGCCCGGTGATCCAAGCCCTCGGTAGCAGGATTTTTATCAAAACCATTGAAGCTGGTGGCAACCGATAGGTAGATTATTGCTTCGGTTCCATTGTTGAGTCCGATAGTACTATCTGTTTCGCATAAGGTTCCCTCTCTATTCTTAATTTTCACCAATGAGGAAAAACGGTTTCCACGACTCTCATCAAAAAACACTGCATTACGCATCTCCCCCCTGTAGCTGGGTTCAGCACGGACAGGCGCGTAACCAGTTGCATACAGACCTTCCTCAATAACAGAATTGATATTTTTCAGCAAACTCTCAAATTTGATATCGAAATTCAAAGTTCCCTTTTTGCTGCTCACGAGCTTTATAACCATCACCTGATCGGGATAGGAAACAAAATACTCCCGGGAAAATTGTACTCCATCAACCTCATAACTCACTTTTGAAACTGCATTGCTGATGTTCAATTCCCGGTAATAACCCGAAGGTTCACCCGAGTGCTTGAAGTTTACAAAAAGGGTTCCCAGGGGCGCATAGGATTCGGAGAACTTACCCTGAAGTTTTTTGTTAAGCTGGTCGGCCAGACGGTAGTCTTCATTTTTAAGCGCCTCCCTTACAGCAGGAAGATACAGATACGCTTCCGGATTCATATTGGCATTTACCGGTTCACCTGACCAGAGGGTGATATCGTTTAAGAAGATTTTGTCAGATTCGACTCCCCCGAAAACAGATGCCCCCATTTTGCCGTTTCCAAGAACCAGACTTTCCTCGAAATATTCGGCTGGCTTGTTGTACCATAATTTTTCAGGGGATTGCGCTGAGGTAACCAGAGCCAGGAAATGTGCCAGAAACAACACAAGTAAAGGAGCTTTTTTTATTTCGGACTTCATAAATCAATTCTTTCGTATTGTTAACTATTTTTGGTTCCATTTAAAGAGCTTATGCCATATCAGCATTGGAAGGTTTCTTTTCTAAGTCTTTTAATACCTTTTTTAATCGACTTATCTCATAACTGCTTAAAATAAAACTACTTAAAAAGCCAATCTTAACAAATAAATCGCCATATGGCCAGTGCATTATTTTAAATAGTGCTCCCAAAATGATAACGAATGCTGAAAATCCTAACAGCACCCCCATCAGTTTTTCAATTTGTTTGTTATTCATCCATTATTAAAATTGATTAATGTCTTTAGAGCAGATATATTCCGTGAAACCCAATAAAAATAAGATTGAGCTACTTATTTCTGATTTTCAGGTATAAAAAACAAGCCGGCGATCTGGTTCTTATCGTTAAAGACCACCTTCATCTTCAGATTCACTTTTTCGAAATGGCATAGCACGTAGGTAACATCATAGATTTGGATTTTGCCTTCGGCGATTTCGGAGAACTTCTGGTATTCTCCGCATTTACTGTTCAAATCGTCCCAAACCGATTTAAGTTTGGCTTCGGGTAATGCGGTTTTCATGGTCTCATCAAAGAGCAGCACAATTTTGGAGTATTCAGCCTTTTGAAAACTATTAATTACCGTCTTTGAAATATCAGTGTTTTTACTCCCCTGTGAAAATAAGGCCATACCTAGTGAGCAAAACACAAAAAATAAAAAAAACTTTTTCATACTCTTGATTTATATTGAATATTTGATATCCTGAAAACTGTTTTTGGTATTGGCGGAGCAAAAGGGTCTGAATTATAATTATTGGCGCTAAACAACCGAATTGATTTCTTTACCAATTCGGTGAATGCCTTCAACAATTTTTTTGCGTTGTTCCGGTCGCGGTTTCCTGTGCCCGGTAATATAGTGTCCCAATTGACGCTCATTTATACCTGTCACACGAGATAATGCCGAGCGGGTAAGAACTCCATCAAAATAATGAAGTAAGGCCCTTACATTAAGAATAAATTCAAGCTTAAATTTGCCTTGAAGCATTGCAGGAATCACATCACCATCATTTCGCATGCCTTCCAGATGAAAATCGAGGGCTTCCATATAGGCTTGTTTTACACCATCCAGTGTTTTATGAGTTGCAACACAACCTGATACCTCTTCGCTATATGCTCCGTAATTGTTTTCCCAATCAATATTTACTATAATTGCATGCATAATCTTAAATTTTGTTTGGAAATTATTTCCAACCTGCTTGTTTAAAAATGCTGTTCAATAAAAACTGAGACAAGGTATCACCTGGTTTGCCATTTATATTGACCTTGCCCTTCTTAGATTTATGCTTATACTGCCGATGACTTCCTTTCTGAGCCACCAGATACCAGTTGTCATCTTTAAGCATCTCAAGAACTTCAACAAGCTTGTAGCTTTTCAATTTTCAGGTTCTGTTGTTTGATGTTTCAAAGATAGTAAATTCACTATCATTACTTAAGAAATACAGAAAAATATTATCAAAAATCCTGAATTTTCAAAATTCGTCGAATTACTCAGAAAAGTCTTTTGCCAATTTCACAAGCCCTGATTAACTTATCGAGCCGAGCCAGCCGGGTAGTTTCCTGTTTGGCATCCATTATCCAATAAATCCTTAATTTTTGATACGATGGAGGTTGGGATTCAAAAAAGCTCCAGGCTGCTTCATTTCGTAAAAGTATACTTTCCAGATGCTCTGGTAGTTTTTCGGGTCTGTTTTCGTAGCTGTATACTTCTGATTTCTCTTCCCTGCGTTTGTTAAAAAGCTCCATTCCTGCCGGCTGCATCAATCCTTTCTCAATAAGGGCCTCAACTTTCCTGATGTTAACAGCACTCCAGTTGCTTCCGGGTCGGCGGGGTGTGAACCGGTTGCAGTAGCTTTCGTGATCTACGCTCCTGCGAATTCCGTCAATCCATCCATAGCAAAGGGCCTCGTCCACTGACTCCGGCCAGGTCATACTGGGTTTACCACTGCCGACTTTATAGTACCCGACGATTATTTCCTTTTCCGTTTTATGGTATTCTTCCAGCCATTTGCGAAAATCGGATTGATGAGGGAAGAAATGGATTTGCATAATATTAGGGTTTTCGTGTCAGATTATTTCCCCTTTGAGGATGTCAATTTTTATTTTCGGCCCAAAAAATTGTCCCGATTCCAATTTTTCGGATTATTACTTATATAATCTGCAATACGTTTATAGGATTGATCATTACGAATTATATGTTCGTAATAATTGCGTTGCCATAATTTCTTGTTAAATGATGGCCAATCATGATTTTTAACCCCCCGAATATATTCAACGGTTGTAATAGATTGAAATGCCCCAACGATTGCCCCAACGGTTACCGCTGGGGTTACCGTTGGGGCAATCGTTGGGGCAACCCTCCTGGTTGCCCTACTAAAATTGGTATCGTTTTCTGGGGCGACCGGGTTTTCATGGGCGACCACAAGGGTCGCCCCTACGGTTATTTCCATAATGGCATGGAAATGGTTGGGCATAATAACATATTGGTGCAATTGTACATTTGGAAAACGATCCGGTATTTTCAACCATTCGTTTTCAATCATCCTTCCTGCGTCATTTAAATCAATTTTCCCGTTGATGATTTTCGCAAATAAACATTCCCTGTCCTTTACACAGATCGTAATAAAATACAATCCTTCCTTTGAATAATCATATCCTTTCAAACGGATTGATCTGCGATGGTGAATATTTGGATTGTAATTATTCATCCGTTTTTCGAAATATACGCGACCCTCCTATTTCCTTAAAGCAACAATTTGTTTTTCCAGGGAAACAATTTTTGATTCGGCATCTGCCTTCTTGGAAAGTTCAAGCTCCAGCACATGCTTTGGGGCATTCTGAACAAACTTCTGGTTTTCAAGCTTTTTCAGCACAGAATTCAGGAACCCCTGTGTATAATCAAGCTCTTTATCAAGTTTCACCAATTCTTCTTCGGTATTCAGAAGGTTTCCCAAAGGAACATAAAACTCAAGGTTTTTAACCATAAATGAGCCCGCGGTATCGTTTTTCTCTTTTACCGCACGAACATCCGAAACATTGGCCATCTTCTTGATTACCTCGTTGAAACGCTCACTGAATGTTCCTTCGGAGTCGATATAATCGAGTTCCAGAATTTCTTTCATGGCAATATTCTTGTCGTTGCGAATGGTGCGCACACCACCAATAATTTCCTTCGTCAGATCAAACTGACTCAAAAGCGCCTCATCGAAGTTCCCTGCCTTTGGCATTTTAGAAATCATGATACTTTCGCCATCCTTCCGCTCCTTAACAAGCTGCCAGATTTCCTCGGTGATAAAGGGCATAAAGGGGTGCAGTACCAGTGTCATCTTCTCGAAAAACGCGATTGTGCTTTCCAGCGTAGCCTTATCAATAGGCTTCTGATAGGCGGGCTTAACCATTTCAAGATACCAGGAGGAGAACTCGTCCCAGAAAAGTTTGTAAACAGTCATCAGCGCTTCGGAAAGCCGGAAGCGATCGTAATGTTCGTCGAGGGAGCGGATCGATTCGTTAAGCTTTGATTCGAACCAGAGAATCGCGGTTCTTGCAGATTCAGGCTGGACAAGTGATTCATCCACTTCCCATGATTTTACCAGGCGGAAAGCATTCCATATCTTATTCCCGAAGTTACGCCCCTGCTCGGTCAGGCTCTCGTCAAAGAGCAAATCGTTACCCGCGGGGGAGCAAAACAACATTCCAACACGAACCCCGTCGGCTGTGTATTTTTTCATCAGATCAATGGGATCGGGTGAGTTGCCGAGGGATTTGGACATTTTCCTTCGTTGGGCATCGCGAACGATACCTGTCAGGTATACATTGCTGAAAGGTTTGTCGCCCTGGTATTCGTAACCTGCAATAATCATGCGCGCCACCCAGAAAAAAAGGATTTCAGGAGCAGTTACAAGGTCGTTTGTGGGATAATAGTACTTAACATCCGCATTGCCGGGTTTGTTGATTCCGTCGAAAACAGAGATCGGCCATAACCATGAAGAAAACCAAGTGTCAAGAACGTCTTCGTCCTGACGCAGGTCAGACTGAATAAGCTCAGGGTCACCTGTTTTCTCGATTGCAAGTAAGAGCGCCTCAATGGGGTTCATTGCAACCACATAGTCATTCGGTCCATCGCCATAGAAATAGGCAGGAATGCGTTGTCCCCACCAAAGCTGACGGGAAATACACCAATCTTTGAGGTTCTCCATCCAGTGACGGTATGTGTTTTTGAATTTCGGGGGATGCAGTT
>JAIFNN010000030.1 GCA_020047715.1 Bacteroidota bacterium
TTTAGGCACTTTAGGCACTTTAGGCACTTTAGGCACTTTAGGCACTTTAGGCACTTTAGGCACTTTAGGCACTTTAGGCACTCTAGGCACTTTAGGCACTTTAGGCACTCTAGGCACTCTAGGCACTTTTTTGTAAACTCTCACCTCCCTACACTAATATCCAAACATACTAAAAGCTTCGAATCCCTCAAAATCAAATACCCGTCAGCCACGGCAAGGGGACCCCAGGCATCGTGGCCGTCAATTATTTTTGCCTGGTCGAGTTGGGTGTAGCCTTGAATAGAAGGTCTTGCAATGGTTAATGTACCGTCATCGCTCAGGATAAACATTTTGTTGTCGGCAATCATAAAAGGGCCCAGACCGAAACGCACTGCGGGTCCGCTTGTCCAAACCATTTTGGTGAAATCGGAAGGATTCACGCACACCATCTGGTTGCGCAGCGGGCCTGCGTCTTTAGGCAGGATACCTATGAGATGGCCCTTGAAAACCAAGGGGGTCTGCTGTTCGGAAGCCAGTCCGTCCAAAGGTTTGTATTCCTGCAAAACCTCGGCCGCAAAGCCTGAGTCGGATTTCTTCAGTTGCAAAATCATGGAGCCGGCTCCATATCCCGCGCTCAGAAAAACCTTTCCGTCGGGCATGCAAACCGGTGAAGGAGCCACAACGGAGTGATTCCACATAGCACTTTTCCAAAGAACTTTTCCTTCCATAGGTCCGTCGGCGGCAACACCGAATACTCCGCCTATGGCACTGTATACATACATCTTAACACCTTCGAGCTCATAGGGCATGATTGAGGAGTGCGACATGGCCCAACCGTCGGGGTTTGGGGTTTCCCATAAAGTTTTTCCCGTGTTGCAATCCACGGCAATCATCAGTGCTTTTCCGCCGGTGGCGATAATGGCTTTGTCATTGTCAATCAACGGACACTGGCCGGTGTACCAGAAAGGCACCTCGGTACCATATTCGGCCTCTACATTCAGTCCCCACAGGAGCTCGCCGTCTTCGCGGTTCATGCACATCACGTGGCTTCTCGGACCTATGGTGAGAATAAATTTTTCGGTAAGAGCGGGTACTGTTCTTGACATGCCGTGATTGCGTTTAACAGCCACTTTATACCACCTTCTCCATAGCTCGGTTCCGTCGGAAAGGGAAAAGCATCTCAGCATGTCGGCCCTTAATTCCTCGTCGTAGTCCATCAGGTAAACCTTGCCCTTGTAAATGGAGGGCCCGGCATGCCCTTCCCCGAGGTTCACCGTCCATTTGATTTTTGGGCCTTCGGGGCCGAATTTCTCAATAAGCTTTATCGGAGATCGGCTGATATTGTCGAAGAACTCCCCCCGGAAACGAGGCCATGTTTCCTGAAGGTCGGAACTTTTATCATCAAACTTTTCAAAGAACTCACCAATTTTAATATCCAGGTTCACCTTCACCGCTTCTCCCCGATTATCCATTCCGGGCTCGCTGGTTGAAAAATCCTTGACCGGATCATTCCCCAGCCACCATGCAAGAGACGCAACGGCTGCCAGCACAATTGAGAAAAGAATAATATTTGGACGAAGAAATTTCATCAATGATTTGTGATTTCGGTTTTTTTTGGAAACGGGACATCTATTGCTCAACTTTAGCGGCATCCCTTTCCTTCATAATATCAAAAAGCATTATTACCTCACCATGCCTGATAATGAGGTAGCCATCATAAATAGAAGGATGTGCCCAATGAGGTCCTGTTCCATCTTCAATTTTAAAACTGCTTATAAGTTTAAAACCATTGGGGTCAGGCTCAACAAGACCAACATGGCCCGTTTTTTCTTCATAAAGATATAAAAGCCCGTCGGCAGCAATAATTGATCCTTTATTGATCCATTTTTCTTCGTATTTAACCTCCCCTTTATTCCAATCCAGGCAAACCCAGTTACCGTTGCCATTATTCAGCCAATTGGATCCAAAAATATAGCCATTAACAAAAACCACACCCCCATGATGGTTATCAAGTACTTCACTGTCCCATTTCAGGCTAACTGATTTTCCATCTTCAGAAAGTTTAAGCATAACAGCAATTGAGTTGTAACCACTCGTTACAAATATCTCCCCGTTATGGCACAAGGCTGTGTTGGTATTGTTTCGTCTCCCATCGGGAGCATGATCTTTAACCAGATTAAATTTCCATACGATTTCACCATTTTCCGGATTGACAGCAATAAGGTGCACTGAAGTCTGCGCAAGAATGAGTTTGATTCCATTATACTCAATAATTGTTGGCGAAGCATAAGACATCTCATCCTCTCCAAGGCTTTCGGTTTTCCATAGTAGTGACCCATCTGTTTTATCAAGGGCTACAAGGGCTGTTTCTTGTCCAACGGGGGAGGAAATAACTGCCATATCGGTTAACACAATCGATTCTGCAAAACCCCAACGATGGTACTCAGCTTTAAATGTTTCGTGAGCCTCTACTTTCCAAATAGTTTTACCGGAGTTTTTCTCAATGCAGTTCACCCTTCCTGTTGCAGAAGCAATGTAGATCCGGTTTCCTTCAATGGTTGGGGAATTCCTTGAATCGGGAAAATTTGCCATCCAGGCTGTTCCGATTTCAGTTTCCCATACAATGGTTCCGTCCATCGTTAGAGCAGATAAGACTTCTACAGAATCCCTTCGTCCCGAAACATAGATAACTTTTTCGGAAATTACCGGGGTGGTCCAGCCTGCTCCCAGACCTTCTTTTTTCAAAACCAGCTTAGGGCCTTCAGCAGGCCATTGCTTCAGCAAGCCCTTATCAGGGTATATGCCATCGCGTGCGGGCCCGCGCCACTGGGCATCCTGCGAATATCCCAAACCAGCAAGAAAGCAGAAAATCAAACCCAATATTATTCTATTATGGCGCATGTTCCAATTATTTAATTTTATATGCTATCAGGGATTTGCCATGTCGCAGATAAAGGGTTCCCCTGTAAATCATAGGATGGGCCCAATGCTGCTCCGATCCCAGTGTGACTTTGGTCCGGCTTATTACTTCAAATTTTGCAGGGTCGGCTTTTACCAATGCAAGCTCTCCTTTTTCGGAATAGCAGTATAGCATTCCGTCGGCATAAATCACAACCCCCTTGGCCACTTCCGTTGAAACATAAGTGTTTTCCCCGGTTTTCCAGTTAATGCATTTCCATTCTCTTTTATTATCCCCTGAGCCATAAATGTAGCCGTCGACTATTACTGCGCCTCCCATTCTGCTGTCCATGGTCTTGTTTTCCCAGGCAAGGGTGACTTTCGACCCGTCCTGATTGAGAGTTAGCATTCCGGAACCCTGGCCGTATCCACTGAAATAAAACAAACCTCCATCATGATAAATTGGAGTGTTAGCATGTACCGACCATTGGTTGGGTTGAGGGTGCGACCAAAGAAGGACTCCTGTTTCCGCATCAATTCCAAGCAAATGGGAAGCAGTATGAGTAGCAAGAATTTTTCGTCCGTTGTGTTTGAAAAGCAAAGGAGTGCAGTAGGCTGTAAGTTCCCCTTTTCCGGGGCAACTCCAGATGAGATTCCCATTATGTCTGTTTAAAGCAACAACGGAATTCTTTGCTCCCCCGGGAGTGCAATACACAATATCCCCTTCAACCACAGGCGTCTCATTGTATCCCCAGGTAATAACCGAACCTCCGAATTTGCTGACAAGATCCTGCTTCCAGATCAGCGAACCGTCGGATTCTTTGAGACAGTTTAAAACACCAAAGGCGCTGAGAAGGTAAATCTTGTCGCCTGCAATAACAGGACTGCCCCGGGTACCCTGATAGCTTTCTATAAACTCTGGTCCGTACTGCTTTTTGTACACGAGTTCTCCGTTGAGTTTCAATTTAAACAGATATCCCATTTCATCAATCATCCCACTTGAATAAATAAACTCTCCGGAAGCCACGGCTGAGGAATGCCCCAGACCCAGTTCATTAAACGACCATTGAACTTCAGGGCCGTTAACCGGCCATTGTTTCAGGAGGCCCGTTTCAGAATAGTTCCCATTTGACTGCGGTCCTCTCCAGCGGGTTATTTCCTGAGCCATGCCTGAGCTTGTCAGAACGAGAAAAAACATAAGGCTTTTAAAAAAGAATCCAGTCTTCATAAATTTTGAGATTTTATTGTTTTTAAAGTTAATTGTTTGGTAGTCCGCCATTTCAGGAACACCCTAATTCAAATTATTCATTTATTGAGAATTAGGCTTCAAAAATAACAAACTACACGTAAGAATTCACTTTGGATAAGCGGATTTAATACTATTCAGAATGCTTCTAATCTATTACGAAAAAAAGGAGAAATGATCCCATCTCCTGATTACCCTTTTTATAGGGGATGGGCATTATTCTCCAATGAGATATAAGTATCGGCTGGTTCGAACAAGAAGGCGGTTGCTTACTACAGCCGGAGTGGCCCAGATCTGTCCATCGAGCTTGTTTTCTGCAATGATTTCCAACACTTTCCCTTCCCTGATAACTAGAGTTTTACCGTTGGTGGAGGGAAAATAGATACAACCGTTTGCCAAAATTGGTGAGGCGTTGTACTTGTTGCGAAGTTTTTCCTCAAAGAGGATGATACCGGTTTTTGCATCGATGCACATCAGCTTGCTGTTAGAGTCGATGGTGTATAATAGCCCTTTGCTTATCAGGGGAGTAAGAAGTTGGAGAATTGGCGATTTAACCCGCCACAAAACGTTGGTTAGGGAAATGTCGCCCTCGCCTTCCGGATTTACAGCCAGTAATTCACAATACTTTTCTCCCTCCGGTGGGGATACAAAACTCGTGTAAAAATAAACTGTACCGTTTTCAAAAACCGGCGATGAAATGGTTGAATCCTCTCCTTGAATGATTCTCCAGACTTCCTTCCCTGTGTAGACATCATAGGCAATACAAACTGCCGAACCGTTTGAGATCAGCAGCTCACGCCCATTAACTGAAATTACAATGGGGGTGATATAGGCTTTCTTGCCTATATCGTCGAGATGCGCATAAAGTTCGGCCGGGCGCTCTGTCTTCCAGATGGTTTTCCCGCTTTCCTTATCAAGGGCAATAATAAACATGGTATCAACACCTTCGAAATGAAGGATGAGCATGTTTTTATACAACATAGGAGAAGCACCTGGACCCTGAACATGGTCGCATTTAAGATCTTCCCTCTTCCAAACTATTTCTGCAGTCTTGGTTTTCAGGCAGGCTGTTCCATATTGCCCAAAACTTACATAAACTTGATTTTCATCAATGCAGGGTGTCGGCGTGGCGTAACTGTTTACGGCATGCTTGCCATAAACCGAATCCGGCGTGAAAAGCAATACCTTATGTGTGATTTCTCCATTTGATTTATCTACAGCGATTGCAAAGAGTTCTTTTCCATCCTCAACTGAGCTTGTCAACCAGATTTGCTGATCATAAACAACAGGTGAAGACCAGCCCTCGCCGGGGATTTCGGTTTTCCAAACCAGATTGGAATCGGGAGTCCAATGTGTCGGGGGATTCTGCTCTGATGCTTTTCCATCGAGGTTACTGCCTCTGAACTGGGTCCAGTTTTGGGCTTCGGCTAATAAATTAATGAATATTGAGAGACTGGATGTGATAATTAATGAGGATACTTTCATAATAAATGCAGTTCATGTGTTAATGCCAAATTTATACTATCTTTTGATAGAATTAAGTTAAATGTTAAATATTTCAGTTTGAGTGAAAATTCATTTCATTAATATTTAAAAACAGTGCTAGTCCAGTGTTGCTGGCCAGCAACACAAACCAAAGGAACATATTTGCGATGTAAATACGATAGTTTAGCAGGAAGAAAAAAAAGAGCATTAATTGCCGAAGGACATAGGATCCTGATCGCACCTGTTTTATTATAGAAAACCAAATGCCATATAAAGAATTAGGCAATGAATTTTTAGAAAAAAAGAGGAAAGATACATAAATCCTTCACCACTTAAAAAGAATCAGGAATAGAGGTAAGGGCAGTTGCTTAAAAAGTTGCTTTTTACTAAAGGTTGCAATATCTTTCACGGCAAGAAACTCCGCAAATGAAACTGACAGCAAACACTAAGCACACAAGAGTATCGCCGTAGAGCAATCTATTTGAAATTTTATATCCCTTAGGGTTGAGCAACTAAAATTATTAAAACAACAAAGAACCTTATTTTTAGGGTTGTGTTTTTTATTGATTAAAAAATTAAATGAAATAATTAAAATGCTGATATTCAGTACAAATAATAATAATAAACAGATGAAATTAATTAAATTATTGTCCATAATAGCGTTAACGGCAGTTTTTTCTCAAGCCTCTTTAGGACAGAACAACTTAAAAGAAAGAGCAAATGTTACTGTTGAGAAGGTAAATGAAAAAATTGTTGCTACTACCAATCAAGCAGGTTTAACAGACGATCAAAAAAACGCGAAGCCAATTTCAATAACCAATATTCCAGTTCTAAATAAATGGAACGGGTTTGACATTATTGAGTTTAAATTTAATGGATTTGATGCAAAAATAGTTTTTCCAAATCAGGCAAATCCAGAAAAAAATTGGATATGGCGAACACAGTTTTGGGGGCATGAGCCACAAGTTGATCTGGCACTACTAAATAACGGATTCCACCTTGTTTATATTGATGTTATCGGGTTGTATGGGAATGCAGTAGCAGGTGAAAGATTCAATGGATTTTATAGTTTTTTAATTAAAAATTTCGGATTAAATAAGAAAACAGTCTTGGAAGGTATGAGTAGAGGAGGTCTTGACGCCTATAATTGGGCATCAAAAAACACAGACAAGGTTTTTTGTATTTATGGTGATGCACCTGTTTGTGATATTAAAAGTTGGCCCGGAGGATTAGGTAAAGGAGAAGGTTCAAAAGACGACTGGGAAAAATGTCTTAATGCCTATGGAATTACAGCGTTAAATGTTAAAGAATTTAAGGACATTCCAATTTATAATTGCGTTAAGCTTGCTGAAGCTAAAATTCCACTTTTAAATGTTTGTGGAGATATTGATACTGTCGTACCAATGGACGAGAACACTACTATATTGGCGGAAACGTATAGAAAAGCAGGTGGCGAGATTCAAATAATTGTAAAAAAAGGTGTTGGCCATCATCCGCATTGTTTAGCAGATCCAAAGCCGATAGTTGATTTCATATTGAAAAACACCAGTATTAAAAGATAAATGAATGTTTAAATGGGTTATATGCAACCCGTTGGGTGCTTTTTAAAACATCTATTCAAATGTTTTTTGTACAGTAAAACGGAACAAAAAAAGTATCGAGAATCGTATATAGTCAAACCTTAAATATGACATAACAAATTAATTGTTAAAAAATACAATGCATACCAATCTTAACATTAAAAAAATGACAATACACATAAATAGCAATATAAATATAAGTAATCTGTTGTTCGTTGGTTTCATTTTTTTTAGCATAAACGCATTGTCACAAACAAATTCTACCCAACGAACTTATGAAATTTGGGATGACAGTCCCGCCCATAACAGGGGTAGTGTTTTTTCAATCATTAAAGCCGATGGCTACCCTTTCGACAGGGACTGGGAAGCTGAATCATACCCTATTGGCAATGGCTATATGGGCGCCAACATTTTTGGAAGAACCGATACCGAGCGCATTCAAATCACCGAGAAAACATTGGCAAACGAAGGTTTATATGGTTTTGGTGGTTTGACAAGTTTTTCTGAAACCTTCTTGGAATTTAATCACAAAAAGGTTGAAAATTACAAGCGCTCTTTGTCATTAAACGAAGCAATACTATATGTTAGTTACGAAAGTAATGGGGTGCAATATACAAGGGAGTATTTAGCAAACTATCCCGACAATATTATTGCTATAAAATTAAGTGCCAATAAAAAAGGAAAAATATCTTTTAATTTAAGGTCTGAAATTCCCTATTTAAAAGGGCCAGAAGAAAAAAACGCCAAGACTGGAAAAACTTTTGCCGAAAATGATTTGATTACCCATTCTGGGAATATTGCACATTTTAATGTCAATTATGAAAGCCAAATAAAGGTAATCAATCAAGGCGGAAAAGTCATAGCTAAAAATGCTGCGGGAAAATCCGAAATAATAGTTTCAAACGCAAACGCTGTTGTATTGTTTATTGCCACTGGAACAAACTATAAATTAAGCGAGAAGATATTTCTGGAGGAAACAAACAACAAAAAGTTAGATGTTACTGTTTTTCCTCACGAAAAGGTGTCAAAATTGATTAAAAGTGCAGCGGATAAAGGATTTGATGTAATAAAAGAAAATCATTTAAAAGATTATCAAAAACTCTTTTCGAGAGTCAATTTGATGATATCTTCAGAGCAATCAAAAGAAACGACCAAAACAATACTTGAGCAGTATAAAAACGGAATTTCCAACACTTATCTGGAAGAGTTACTATTTCATTACGGAAGGTATTTATTAATTTCAAGTTCAAGAGCGGGCACTTTACCTTCTGGTTTGCAGGGAGTTTGGAGTCAGTATGAGGTTACTCCTTGGACGGGTGGTTACTGGCATAATATCAATGTTCAAATGAATTATTGGGGAGCATTTAATGCAAATTTGGCTGAAACGTTTATACCCTATTTAGAATACTTTAAAGCCTATCAACCCAAAGCAGCAATACTCGCAACCGATCATATAAAATGGAGTAACCCCTCAGCATTAGACGCTAAAGACGAGGATAATGGTTGGGCAATAGGTACAGGTGCTACGGCTTATAGAATTAGTAATCCCGGTGGTCATTCCGGACCAGGAACAGGTGGTTTTACAACTAAATTATTATGGGATTATTACGATTTTACAAGAGATACTTCCTATCTGCTCGAAACAGCATATCCTGCCTTGCTCGGAATGAGTAAATTTCTTTCAAAAACATTAAAAAATTCTGATTCGGGAATACTATTAGTTGAACCGTCTTCTTCTCCCGAACAATCTCATAATGGACAATTTTATAACACAAAAGGAACCACATTTGATCAAGCATTTGTATGGGAAACCTACAATGACTTATTAAAATCCGCCAAGATTCTTAACAAAAATGATGATTTTTTAAATACAGTGAGCAATCAAATCACTAAGCTTGACCCAATTCTCATTGGGAAATCCGGACAAGTAAAAGAATATCGTGAAGAAAATGAATATGGCGAAATTGGAGACAAAATGCATCGACACACATCGCAACTTTGTGCCTTATATCCAGGTACGCTAATCAATTCCAGTAATCCAAAATGGATAGATGGAGTTAGCAAAGCATTAGATTTAAGGCTTGATGATAATTATACCATTCCTCAAGACGAAATTTATGGTGCTTATACAGAATGGGCATTGGCACACAGAATGAATTTGCGAGCAAGAACAAAAGAAGCCGAGAAAGCCGGAATTATGTACTCTAGATTAATAAAAGAGTTTACCGTATCAAACCTTTGGACGATTTGCGGTCCATTTCAAATAGATGGTAACTTGGGGGCTATGGCTGGTGTAGTCGAAATGTTGCTCCAAAGTCATGAAGACTATATCGAACTTTTGCCAGCACTCCCTAAAGCTTGGAATAATGGTGAGTTTAAAGGATTGGTTGCAAGAGGGAACTTTGAAATAGCAACAAAATGGGAGAATAGTATTTATTCATCCCTTGAAATACTTTCTAATAGCGGTGGAATTTGCAGTTTGAAATTGCCTTATTTGGCAAACCTACAAATAAAAGATAGTGCTGGAAATTTAATATCTTTTACCAAGGAAAGTCAAGATAAAATTAATTTTGAAACAAAAAAAACAACGCGCTATTACCTGTCTTTTGGTTCAAAAATTGAAAAATAAGGGGATGCTCCTTGTTTTGAGAAGAGGATACTTTATATAAAAACGCAAGGTTATAGGTTTGTAACTATTGTAAAGACCAGGTAATGACCTTCTTGTCGTAAAATTATTCTTTGCAAAC
>JAIFNN010000235.1 GCA_020047715.1 Bacteroidota bacterium
CGATGCATTATTGAAAAGCAGCGCGCTATTTTGGGAATGCAAATTTATAAATTTTTTTAAAGAATCATCCATATTGAAAATTATTCTTCCCTCAAGCTGCGTTTTTTTTGTGAGCCCTGCGATTTCCCAATCGGATAAGGACCAATATCAGGATTGGCAGTACGGATGGACATAGGACTTGAGGACTCCGATTTTTTCCAATCCACCTATCCACTCGACTTTAACAATTGTCGTAACTCTTCGAGGTACCACTGAATAATCAAAGAATTATAGGAATTATTGTAGACCCTGATTTTTTTTCCTTTTCGAGCCATGTCCGCCCCTAAAACTTTTGTTATCTCGTTATAATACAGGTTATCGAGCCGGGTAAGAAACAGTCGTTGAACGAACTGTGGGAGGAAATATTTGATCCTGTTTTTAAACCGCTGTCTTTTCAATATTTTCTCGGAAGCCTGCAGTTCCTCATCAAAGTTAACACCCTCCGGCTCAAAGAATTCAGTAGTTAGGATATCATCATACAAGTATTTGTTGACCTTCATATGCAGAGGGAGCACGCGGAAAAACTCCACAAGTTCCCTGTCCCAATAGGGCAAGCGGAACCCATACCCAAAAAATGTATAGGTTGTGATGGAATTCGCATTGAACTTAGCCAGCTTTTCCTTATAATCCCAATCTTCCTGAATGGTATAGGCAAGTACGGAGTCGCCCGTGAACTTTTCCTGAAGGCTTTTCTCGATTCGTTGGAGCATCTTCTCCATCTTTTCTCCTTCAGGTCTCACATAGGCATATTTAATAAATAGCAAACGCTCAGCAATGTCCTTCAGGCTTTCGGTTTCGAGAAGGTTTCCATGCTTGCTTAGCTGACTGCCTCCCAGAAAATCGCCCGAATGGCCCGGTGCAAAAATGCTGTTGTCGGGAATCAACTGATTGTCTTTAAGATAACGCAGGGCAAAATATTCCTGAAGGAAAAACATTGAAACCAGGTTGGATGCGTATTTGTAATAATCTTTAAAATACTGATCATCCATATAACCGTTTATCAGCTCATCGGTGTATTCAACGCAGATCCACTTGAATCCCAATGATTCGGCTACCTTTTGGGAAATAACCATCTCCGGATTTCCCGGTCTTCCATAAGTGATGCACACGACTTTGGTATAGCCGCGCTTTTTCAGCATAACGGCTATCAGTCGGCTGTCAAAGCCGCCACTCAGGGGAACAACCACAGTTCTGCCCTGCAGCGAATCGACAAAGCGCTGGAAAGAATTGTTAAAAACTTTAATACCCAAACTTTTTATTTCTTCATAATCGCCATCAGCAGCTTTGCTGGCGCGATAGCTGGAATAGAACTTGCGCTTGATATCAGCAATGTAAAACCTTAGCAACTCCCCGGCCTGAATCTGATAAATACCCTGGATCAGGGTTTCGCATCCCGTAACATACCCGGTTGCCAAAAACTCGTCCCAGGCAATTGAATTCTGTTCAGGCTTGTCTATTTCCTTCAATAAACCGTAGGGGTCGTCCGAAACGATCCATCCCCCTTCGGTCTGCATATAAAAAACAGGAAATGAACGAATCGGGTCGCAGGCAATATACAATTCAACCTCCCCCGAATAAATCACGCTGAAACATCCATTGGCAAAACTTACCCGTTCTTCCAGGTCGATTAAAGAGCTTATTCCTGAAAAATATTCCAGCAGCCTTCCAGACTCATAGAAACTACCATTCCTGTCGAACAGATAGCCTTTTACATAGAGTCTGTCCGCTTTCTGCCAGGAAAACCCACCTGAATTATGAGTTAATGTTATTTTGTTCATGTAGAGTTTCGCGGATTAGTACTCGGTATTTTTCACTAACATATTCAGAACTATATTTATCTACAGCTTCATTTCGAATGATTTCCGGATTAAAATTCTGATAGCTCAAATACATTCTTTCCATAGCATCCTTAAGCTCCTCTTCGTTCTCCACGGGTACCAGAAATCCGTTCTGATCATTAACAATCGATTCGGGGCCACCGCTTCGGGTTGCAATAATTGGGCAGGCAGTTGCAAGAGCTTCAATTAGCACAACGCCGAAGGATTCGAATCGACTTGGGAGGATAAATACATTGGAGCGTTGCATTTCGTCACGTATTCGTTCCCTGCTTACTTTTCCCAGGAAACTTACCCGGTCGATGATTCCAAGATCGGCCGCGTACTTTCTAAGCGCCTTTTCGTCTTTCCCTTTTCCGGCTATCCTGAGGAAAAACTCGCCTTCGTTTTGATCGAGGAATTTTGCAAATGCCCCCAGAAGTATATCGAAACCTTTTACACGGTCGAGAAAGCCTGCACTCAGGAAAACAAAAGGCTGCAGTTCCCTTGTTCTACCGGAAGGACAGAAAAAACCGGTGTCGATAAGATTTGGGATTACTTCGATATCTGAAACCGGAACCTTGCTGATGCTGCTGATCTTGTTTTTCAAGGCCTCACTAACACACACAAGACGATCGGCATTGCTGAATGCCCCCTTGAGATAGCTCAGATACCAGCTTTCAAAGTATTCCTCGGATAACTCCAGGTGCTCGGTAAACCGCCCCCGATGTTCGACCAATATATAAGGAATCTTGTATATTTTCTTTAAGCGGGAAGCAACCGCACCAGCCCACAGTGAGCTTTGAACAATCATGATATCCGGCAGGCCATGTTCCTCCCTGTATTTTTCAAAATGCAGGATATATTTGCGTATCCACCGGTTTAAATTCCATTCTTCAAGTTTGGGGAATTTCAGGGTCGAGAGCCTTGAAACCAGTACCCCGTTTTCAACCTGCTCGGATCTGCGTCCCGCAAAAACTAGCTCCCGAAAGGTATTTGAAGAAAAAGCCACGGTGCGGTTTACAAGAACATGCACCTCAAAATCCTGATTTATCAGTGCCTCGGCATGATCGCGAAAGAAAGTACCCCCGTCTGGCACATACCAGGAGGGAAGTATTAAAACACGATAGGGTAAAGTTTCTTTCAAGGTATTTTATTTTGGATCACTTTCACTCACTTCTACTCACTACCACTCACTATCACTCACTACTACTCACTACTACTCACTACTACCCACTACTACCCACTATCACTCACCATCACTCACTACTACTCTCTACTACTCACTATCACTCACTACTACTCACTCCCCCTAATCAATCCGTTCAGGAAGCTCAACGCTTTCATCCACTTTAACTTTCCTGTTGATGTCGGCGTTCTTTGCCAGGTAAAGATACCAATATAGATTATATCCTACGGTAAGGGTACTAACCAAACTAAACAAAACTATTGCAAGGTAAATGTTATTGTAATAAACTCCAATGGCTAAAGCCGGAATGCGGAGCGCGATTTTCAACACATCCAACCACATAGCCATTCGCTGACGCTTTAGCATATCGGGTAAAAACGACAATGGGGAAGACACCAGCACCATGAATATCCATGGGATGAGTATTCGCATATATTTTCCGGCTTCGATCCAGGTTTCCCCAAAGAATAAATTGAAAATAAAGGGTCCGGCAATTCCCACAATTAAAAATGGAAGAACTCCGAATTGAAAGAGCTTAATTACCAAACGACTCACATCGGAGTATATTCTCCTTCCTTGATTGTAGTTACTGATTATTCTCTGGGAAAATACCTGAGTAAAAGAACTCGTGACAAGATTTACAGGTCTGAATATCATCATGAAACCAAAAGAGTAAAGACCGGCCTCTCCCACCCCGAATCGCGATGCGAACACGAATATGGGCAGGTTTCCCGAGAAATTATTTATGAGGCTGTGAACCATGTTAAATCGCGGAAAGAATTTGTATTCCTTTGCCATTTCCAGCATCCCGGAGAGACTTACGTCTCTGATTTTCCTTGCATCTTTCCGCAGAAAATCCCAAACAAACAATGCCAAACCAATAAACTGGCCTAAGATAGATCCAACAACCAGTCCCCCTCCACCTGTAAAAACCTTTGACGTACTCACCTTAATGGCTGAATTTGTAAGCGACTGTCCCACATTTGCCACTGCCATATTGCCAAAACGCTTGTTGCGGTTGGCCCAATAGGAAAAACTCTGAAAAAGCCCGATCATCAGTGTGGACAGAGGTACGAACCAAAGCCATTTTTCTATCATGGGATCTCCAAGCAGTAATGCAAAACTTTCATGGAAAAGGGCTACGAGAATAAGAAGCAGCAGGCTGAAAAAAATCGTTAGAATCGAACCCAGCGACACCAGATCAAAAGCGCTCTTGTCGTCACCGGGCATCATAACCGCCGACTCGTATTTACCGGTTGCCATTATGCCGGTCACAGCGATTATGCTTAGATAAAGAGCAAAAATCCCATGCTCGGAGGTGGTGTAAATTTTTGCCAGAACCAGGTAAATAAGAATGGCTATCCCCTGTGCTACGGAAGTGGCAGACATCAGAGTAAAGACATTCCTCACAAACTCGTTTTTCGATAATTCCCTGATTCTTCTGATCATGTACGGAAATAAAGTAAGGTATCAATCGTTTAAACCCTTAAAGAATTATTGCCTGATGAATTAGAACCAGAACATTTCTTCCTTTGGTATCATTGCTTATGGTGATGTAATTGTAACGAAACAAAAATAGTAATATAAAACAGTAATATATTGCAATCAATGGTACATTTTGTCAGATGTAAAGCCTTCAGGCCGAAAACATATTCTTTGGCACATTGTTTGAATATTGATCGATCTCAAAAAAATATATCTTTGAACCTAAATTTTTAAGAAAATGAATATTACAAGATCTTCAAATCCGGTGTTGGGTGACAATACATTCAACAGCCTTGGTTACGCAGCGAAAGGCTCATCGGTTATGACTATTCAGGGAACTGTAAACAAGTCGTTTGTGCTGGTAGCACTCGTTGTGCTTGGGGCAACTTACACCTGGAAACAGATGGTTGACGGAAACCCTGCAATGATGGCCTTTGTGATCGGTGGCGCTATCGGGGGATTCATAACTGCCATTGTAACCGTATTTAAAAAAACCTGGTCGCCTTATACCGCTCCTTTGTATGCTCTTCTCGAGGGATTGTTCCTCGGAGGCATCTCTGCCATGTTTAACGCAAGCTATCCCGGAATTGTCATTCAGGCTGTTGCCTTGACATTCGGAACCATGTTCGCGCTTCTGTTTGCCTATAAGTCAGGCCTGATAAAAGTCACCGAGAATTTCCGGCTTGGAGTGCTTGCCGCGACCGGCGGGATAGCTATCGCATATTTTATTTCCTTTATTTTAAGCATGTTTGGGGTAAGTATCGGGTTCATGCACAGCAACGGACCTGTGGGAATCATTGTCAGTCTGGTGATTGTTGTAGTGGCAGCCTTAAATCTGGTTCTTGACTTCGACTTCATTGAATCGGGCGCCAGACAAGGTGCTCCAAAATATATGGAATGGTATGCTTCTTTTGGACTCATGGTTACATTAGTATGGCTGTATCTTGAGATGCTGCGACTTTTATCCAAACTCTCCAGCAGAAACTGATAATCGGAAACCGGGGATGTATAGGCTGGCAGGCAGATTACTCTATTGGTCACAGAATCAATCGGCAATTCAGGGAAGTTACAAGTTTGAAACAGTCAGAAATCAAAATCAGGATTTTCAGATTCTATTTGTCTAATAACCTTATTAATGACGGAGCTCGAGAAGTACTTCAAACCCTTCAGAAAAAAAATCATCGGCATTGATACAGAATTTGATTCCCCCTTTGGGAGAAAAAAAATTCTGTATGCCGATTGGATTGCCAGCGGGCGGTTGTATGGCCCGATCGAAAGAAAACTTCTTGAGGATTTCGGTCCCTTCGTAGCCAACACCCACACGGAAACCAACACAACAGGCTCGCTCATGACGCGCAGCTACCATTACGCGCACAAATACATCAAGAAACATGTAAATGCCGGCCCTCAGGATGTGATAATCACCTCCGGTTTCGGCATGACATCGCTTGTTAACAAGCTGCAACGGATTTTAAGTCTTAAAGGATGCGGTGGAAACCTCAGTCGCGACTGTGTGAAAAAAAAGAACCGTCCTGTTGTTTTTGTAACGCACATGGAGCATCACTCGAACCACACTTCCTGGTTCGAAACAATTGCGGAGGTAGTGCAACTCGTTCCCACCCCCGAACTGGGCATTGATCTGGATGACCTGCGTATCCAGTTGGAAAAGTACAAAGACCGGGATTTCAAGATCGGAAGTTTCACAGCCTGCTCCAATGTAACCGGGATACATACCCCAATCCACCAACTGGCCAAAATTATGCACGAAGCCGGAGGCTTGTGCTTTGCCGATTTCGCTGCCTCAGCACCCTATGAAACCATCGATATGCATCCCGATGATCCAAAGGAAAAACTTGACGCAGTGTTTTTCTCCCCGCATAAATTCCTTGGAGGCCCGGGCTCCTGCGGAGTTCTGATTTTCGATTCCTCGATGTACCACTCCACCGTGCCCGACAATCCCGGGGGAGGAACCGTGGACTGGACCAATCCGTGGGGAACTTACAAATATGTTGATGATATCGAAACCCGCGAAGACGGTGGCACACCCGGCTTCCTCGAAGCGATACGTGCCGCACTTGCTATTGAACTTAAGGAAAACATGGGCGTTGAGAACATGCGTGCCAGGGAAAAAGAGCTTATGGCAATTGCTTTCCCGGGCTTGCGGAAAATTCCCGGGATAAAAATCCTGGCTGACCATAACGAAGACCGATTGGGAATCCTGTCTTTCTACCATGAGAAAATTCATTTTAACCTCATAGTTAAGCTCCTCAACGACCTTTTTGGAATTCAGGTAAGAGGAGGATGTGCATGCGCAGGAACCTATGGACATTACCTTCTGGAGGTAAGTTACGAGAAATCCAAATCCATCACAGACAAAATCAACCATGGGGACCTCTCCGAGAAGCCCGGCTGGGTGCGTTGGTCGCTCCACCCCACCATGAGCGATGAAGAAGTGAGGATATTTCTTCAAGGACTTGAAGATATCGTTACAAATATCCATACGCTTGAAAAAGATTATGTATATTTAGTTTCTCGAAATGAATACATTCACAAAACAGAAGAAAAGGATTGCTCTCAGGATGCTATAGTTAGGGATTGGTTTAGTCTTGGATAGTCATGGATATTGATTTTTAATTCAGTTTTTGATATTTTTGAATAAAAATGGGGGAAATTCGAGTTGGATTACATGCTGCCAGCTATAAAATTATATGCAAAATATTTCCCAGATTAAACATTAAAAAAAATGCGCAATGGAAAATTCATCCTTTAAAATAAATCTGACATATAATCAGGTTCTTGATTTAGTAAGGCAACTCCCCAAAAAAGACAAGGCTAAATTAAGCAATGAATTAGCAAAAGAGACAATTGACAAAAGGCTTACCCGTATTCTAAGCTCTTTTGCAGCCGAAGATATTACACAGAAAGAGATAAATCAGGAAGTCGAAGAGGCTCGAGCTGAAATCTATGCCAAAAAGCAAAAAAATTAGGGTAATTATAGATACAAATCTATTTGTCAGTTTTTTAATTGGCAAACAATTGAAAAACCTAAAATCCTTGATCGTTTTAAATAGTATAGAATTGATTTTTTCAGATCAGATTATCCAGGAATTAAAGTTAGTTGGTGACAGACCAAAATTCGATAAATACTTCACAAACGCTAACCTTAAAGATTTAATAGAATTAATTTACCTGATAGGTCAAGTATATCAATTAGATAATTTAGCAAGTATTTGCCGTGATCCAAAAGATGATTTTCTACTTGAACTTGCTGATAGAAGCAAAGCAGACTTTCTGATTTCAGGTGATAAAGATGTACTCGCGATAAAAAATTACAAAAAAACTAAAATCATTACGCTCACAGAATTTGATAAAATTCTAAGAAAATGATCCTAGAAGTTACCTCAAAAAAAAAGAGAAACAGTTTCTCGATGTCCCGAGAATTCTCTACAAAAACGATCCTTTCTGGGTATGCCTTCCCGATAATGACCTAAGGCGCATTTTCGACCCTGAGAAAAATCGAAATTTCATCGACGGCGAGGCTGCCCGCTGGGTATTGACCAACGAGAAAGGACAGCTGATTGGAAGAATTGCAGCTTTCTACAATATGAAAAAAGCAAAGGCGGAGAAAGTTCTTACCGGGGGAGCTGGTTTTTTCGAGTGCATTAACAATCAGGAATCGGCCAACCTACTCTTCAATACTGCCCGCGAATGGCTTGCGGAAAGAGGTATGCTTGCGATGGATGCCCCTGTGAATTTCGGGGAAAACGACTCCAACTGGGGACTTCTGGTGGACGGCTTTACCCATCCCGGAATCGGAATGCCTTACCATTTGCCCTATTACAAAGACCTCTTTCTGAACTACGGGTTTAATGTATTTTTCAAACAATACAGTTTTCACCTTGACCTGACAAAAAAATTCCCCGAGCGCTTCTGGAAAATTGCGGAATGGATCGGCAAAAAACCTGATTTCCATTTCAAGCATTTTTCATGGAAGGAAACCGATGCCTTTATCGCCGACGCAGCCTACATCTACGAAAAAGCGTGGTCGGTTTTAAAGGATGACTTCACTCCCCTCGACACCGAACTGTTGCGCGAGACTCTGAATGGTGCCAAAGCAGTGCTGGATGAGGAAATGATCTGGTTCGCCTACCATAAAGACGAGCCAATCTCCTTTTTCATCATGTTCCCCGATGCAAACCAGATACTAAAAAAACTGAATGGCAAACTTCATATCTGGAACATGCTTCGGTTTCTGTATTACAAGAAAACGAAGTCAATCACCCGTATACGCGCAGTTGCAGCAGGAGTAATCCCAAAATACCAAAACTCCGGAGTGGAGTCAGGCATTTTCTGGCATATGAATGAAAAGATGAAACATAAGCTCCAATACAAAGAAATCGAACTATCGTGGGTAGGGGATTTTAATCCAAAAATGATATCTCTTTATGAGGCTGTGGGAGCAGTTAAAGCAAAAACCCATTTTACTATGCGTTATATGATCGACAACTCCCTCTCTTTTGAACGGTTTATGCCTGAAAAGGTGAAACCGGAAAAGTTAAAGGAAATTGGGGACGTTGAAATCAAAGGGAAATAGTTTTTCAAGAAATACCCTCCTCCTCTGCCAAGTCTGAAAATACAGCTTAAAAAACAATCATATCTTTCAAACGAAACTGTAAAACAAAATAATTCAAAATATATTTTGCAATTGTTATAACTATTTCTAATTTTGCAGTCCGAATTGAATTTTGTTATTGATATCTCAAGGATAAAAAAATGAAAAAAGACATCCACCCAAAAAATTACAGGCTTGTTGCCTTTAAAGATATGTCCAACGGCTTTACTTTTCTTACCCGCTCAACGGCGAATACAAGAGAAACAATCGCAATGGAAGACGGAGTTGAATACCCTTTGGTGAAGCTCGAGATTTCTGCCGCATCTCACCCTTTCTTTACCGGCAAAATGAAACTTGTTGATACCGCTGGTCGGGTTGATAAATTCATGAACCGTTACAAAGACCATATCGACAAAAAGAAAACTGCAGAGAAATAAACTTTTTCCGCAAGATATTTGAACTCCGGTTGTTGCCAAACAACCGGAGTTTTTTTATTATAAAGATTAATATTCCCAAATTTCATATATTTGAAAGAAAAACCGGCATGAACTATATACTTTTCGACGACCACAGCTGGGAGCAACTCCTGCCCCTTACTTTTACCCGCCCGGTATCGGAAATTAGGGTTGGTATCCTTACAATCCGCGAGAAATGGGAAAAGCTTCTGGGCGGAAAAACATCAACACTCTCGCAAGACTATCTGGCGGCAAAATTCCCACTGATACTCGAAACGGACAATCTTCTTGTAAATGCCAGTCTTCTCCCATCCCC
>JAIFNN010000241.1 GCA_020047715.1 Bacteroidota bacterium
AAAAGCACTTTTGCAGCCCTGCTTCAGGCAAACGGCTTTACCCTTCTTGCGGACGATTTTATTGCTATCGACCAGCTCAAGTCGCATGTCTGGCCAATCCCCCTTGCAAGTTCCGTTAAGGAAGGCTCGCTGGTGGCCCTCACGCCATGGTATCCGCAGCTGGCCAATCTGGCACCTGAAACATCCCCAACAGGCAAAAAGGGCGTTTATTTGCCTCCCAGACCTTCAGGAAACAGCTTTGCGCAATCTTTTCCGGTAAAGGCAATCGTTTTTATTCAGTACTCCCCCGATATAGGCTTGCAGCTGGAAACTCCCGAAACGGAAGAGGCACTTCAAACCCTGCTTTCCGAGACATGGGTGAATCCCACGAAAAAGAATGTGGAAAGCTTTCTCGATTGGGCCGTAAACATGAAGTTTTACCGCTTATGGTATTCCGATTTCAAGGCTGCTCTAAAGGAAATCACTCGAATTTTCGAGTCATGAAAAACAAGGAACTGCATTATTTCATCGGGTCGTGCCTGGCTCTTGGCAGCAGCGCGGAGGACACGAAGCGCCTTGAAACCGTGATCCGGGAAAAGCCCATTGGCTGGAACCGGTTTGTATCTGTATGCAGCAACAACCTGGTTTTGCAGACCCTTTTCGTGAAGTTCAGGGATCACAAACTGCTGGATTCCATACCTCCGGATCTGGCCGACTATCTCCAGGAAATCTATGAGCTTAACCTTGAGCGCAACAGGCAGATTCTTCTGCAGATCGCTGAGCTGAACCGTGCGCTGAACCATAGCGACATCCGCCCGATTTACATCAAAGGGGCCGGAAATCTTATCGATAATCTTTACGGGGACAAGGGGGAGAGGATTTTGGCCGATATCGACCTGCTGGTGGACGAGTCCGACTTTTTGAAGGCTGCCGCGGTTGTTGAGGCAATGGGATATTCAACCTTACAGCATTCCTGGGAAGAGGTATCCCAGATGATGCATTTTCCTACTTTTCACAAAGCGGGAATGCCTGCGCCGGTGGAGATCCATCGCGCTCCGGTTATGCTCGGGTATTCGCGGGGACTCAATGCCAAAATGGTTTCGGAGGAGAAAAAAGCAGCAAAGGGATTGGAGGGTTGCGATGTTCCCTCAGACCGACACAAAGCGCATATCAGCTTTATACATAGTCAACTCAGCAACAAGGGAAATATCAGCGGAAGGGTTTCCATGCGCGATCTGTATGATTTATGGCTTCTTTCCGAACGCCTTGAGCTGAAAGAGGCTTTCGATGCGTTTCGGTATCGCAGAAAAGCAAAATCGTACCTGCTGCTAATGGACCTGCTTTTCGGGACGCATGTCGGGACAGCTTATCAAAGGGGATTTTCCGACCGGGTTTTTCAGATGCACTTCAACCTGAACCTCTCGTCGCGGTTCTATTACACGAGTTTTAAGTATGCCCTGAGCCTGTTCGAACTGGTTTTTGTTTCTTATCTGGGGAGAATCCCCGCAATGCTTTTTAATCCTTCGCTCCGCAGAAGCACATTCCGTAAACTTGCGTCGCGCGAATGGTACAAAACACATTTTTCGACGTTTAAGGAACGGTTCAGATAGGCAGACACTTTTCGTGGGAGATAAGGGCTTATTTATCCCCAAAGAACTGTCCGAGTTTGCTTACGTTCTTCCTGAACAAAACCCACAAAGCGTTTTGCATGCCGTTTTTCCGGATGGCGCGCAGATCTTCCATCGACTTCCGGGCAATGTTTCCAAGGCTGCCGTTGCTCAGGCCACCCGTTTCCATGTCGATAAGCACTTCCGGGATATAGTTTATTCTTATTCCGGGTTGCAGGAGAACCCGGAGCATCAGATCGTAATCAGCCGCAATCGTGAAACCCAGGTCGAAAAGCCCATGCTGGCGATACACCTCCCGCCTCATGTAGAGGGTAGGGTGGGGAGGCATCCAGCCTTTGCTGAGAATGCCGGGGTAAAAGACTCCCGATTTCCAATAACGTACAATATTCTCGCGTTTCTCGCTGTTGACATACCTGAGATCGCCATAAACAGCGTCTGCCCGGTCCTGTATAAAATGAAAGGCCAGTTTTTCCAGTATCTCCGTTCCGGCATATGTATCCCCCGAATGCAAAAAACCGATTATATCACCGGTGGCCATGTTAATTCCCTTATTCAGCGCATCATAAATCCCGGAATCGGGCTCCGAAACCCATCGTGAAACGTTGTTGCCGGAAGCCTTTATGATTTCCAGGCTTCCATCGGTTGAGCAGCCATCAATAACAATCAGTTCCTTGTCCTGATAATTCTGCGAGCGGAAGGAGTCAAGAGTGGCCTTGAGCGTCGATGAGCTGTTGAAACTTGCTGTGATTACAGATACTCTCATTTTTCTATTTTCCTGTCGCGAATGGCGATGGCGGGATTTCCGCTGTAAATTTTCCAGGCTTCGAGTGGCTTGGTTGCCATTGAACCTACCGAAAGCACCGCATGACTTCCAACCTTCACACCCGGACAAACAACCGACCGGGCACCAATCCAGGCACCGTCTTCAATATTTATATCCCCAACAATTAGGTCGAAGCTGCTGCTTTTGTAGTTGTGGTTTCCGCAAAGCAGCATTGCTCCCTGCGATATGCAAACGTTGTTGCCGATTTTCACCATTCCCAGGTTGTCGATCCAGGCGTTCTCGCCGATCCAGCTGTTGTCGCCTACCTCGAGCTTCCAGGGATACTTGATGTTAACCCCGGGCTTGATTACCACGTTCCTGCCAATCTTTCCTCCATAAAGCCTCAGCACACGAACTCTGCAGGAAGAGAGCGGATTCAGGGGATTCATCATCACCAGAACATTTGTGATGTACCAGAGGAACCGGACAAGGCTGTTCTTTCCCGGTTTGTACCAGCTGTTGTTAAAGGTGGATAGATTGGTGGGGTTCATGGGGTTTTTTTATTAGTGATGGGGTGACGGGGTGACGATGGAGTAACGGGGTAACGAGGTAACGGGGTAACGGAGTAACGAGGTGACGGAGGTGTCGACGGAGTAACGGGGGTGATGGGGTGACGACGGGGGTTTTTCGTAGCACAAAACTTCGAACAGTTTTAGGGTTTACCACTTGCTCTTGACTCAAACTCCTTGGCGTGACAGGATTCTCTCGTATCACAATATTTTGACTTTTAACATTTTAACTTTGCTTTTTAAATTATTTTTCATTGCCGTTACCCCTTCGGCAGGCTCAGGACATCGCCCATTACCTCGTTACCCCGTTACCTCGTTACTTTTTTCTTCGTTACCCCTTCGATAGCTCTCAGGGCATCGCCCTTTACCTCGTTACCTCGTTACCCCGTTACTTTTTTCTTCGTTACCCCTTCGACAGCTCTCAGGACATCGCCCATTACCTCGTTACCCCGTTACCTCGTTACTTTTTTCTTCGTTACCCCTTCGACAGCTCTCAGGGCATCGCCCATTACCTCGTTACCTCGTTACCCCGTTACCTCGTTACTTTTTTCTTCATTACCCCTTCGACAGCTCTCAGGGCATCGCCCGTTACCTCGTTACTTTATTCTTCGTTACCCCTTCGACAGCTCTCAGGACATCGCCCGTTACCTCGTCACCTCGTTACCCCGTTACTTTTTTCTTCGTTACCCCGTTACTTTTTTCTTCGTTACCCCATCACCCCATCACCTCAAATATCATCCCCCCAATCACCTCCATCGAATACCTTTCCTCCACAAATGCCCTTGCCAACGCACTTTGTTTTTTCAGTTCTTCCTCACTGAAATTCGCGGTTTTATTGAGGGTTTCCCGAATTTTTTCCTCTGTTAAACCTGTCTTTATAGCTACGCCGGATTCAAAAGCCTCCGGGAAATTGCATCCTTCGGTTATCACAGGCAAAACCCCGTGTTGCATGGCCTCCAGAACGGAGGTGGGAAAGCCCTCACTTTGCGAAGGGAGAAGAAAGAAATGGGAGTCAGAAAGTAATCGCAGCTTTTCTTCTCCGTAAACGGCTCCGACATATCGTATGTTTGCCGAGGGATTTTGCTTGAGGATATCCAAAAGACTGGATTTTTCCCCGTCATCCGGTCCGGCAACAATCAACTCGAAAGCCGGGTTTTGCGATACGGATGATCCAAGCCAGGCTTTTACAAGGGGAATTATTCCTTTTTTGTGGTGAAGTCGTGACATGAACAGATACTTTCTGCTTGTGTTGTACGTTTTTTCAATTTTTGTCTCCGAAGGGTTAATGCCATTGGGTATCAGGCTGACTTCACGGCCGACGAGTTTCTCCAGGTTGATCTTCTCTGGTCTGCCCACGGCACGGATTAGCTCCGCAGTTTTTATGAGCCTGTTTTCTACCAGCCTGAAATAGATTTCTTTTTTCAGTCTTTTCTGGTTCATACTCCAGGGCTCAAGCATCCCATGCGGCACGTACCACCATCGGAATCCCCTTTTGGCAAATTCGTTTCCCCAACGGGTGGGGTATTGCCAGACGCCGTGGGTCATAATCAGTGTGGTTGAGGCATCCAGCTTCTCTGTGGAAATGAGTTTTTTTACCTCCCCCGGGGAAATGTTTTGAAGGGCGAGTCCTTTGATTTTTTCGGGAGGCGGACTATTGCGGTCATCCATCGGGTACCAAATTTCTGAGACAATACCATAGCTCTTCTCCAGGACCGCAGAGGGGGCGATGGCAGCGTTCCAGATTCCAAAGTTCACCGGAAGCAGATTGTCAACGATATGGATTATTTTTTTTATAATAATGTTAAAGGTAGAGTTTTAGAACTTATAATTTAGAAGGTAGAAGGTAGAATTTGCGAAAGCACCTAATTCTAAACTCTAAATTCGTTATTATGTTTGTTGCGGTGCTCTACACCTGTCAGGTCTAATACCTGTCAGGTATATTTAATTAAAATATGCTACAGATGTTGTGTTGCTCTGCACTTGGCAGTCGTATAGATAAATAGCTCATAAAAAACTTCCCTACAAATAATGTGTTGCTATTCTCCCCAATTCTAAATTCTACGTTCTACCTTCAAAATTCCTTAAACAAAAAACTCCTGATCCAATATAATCTTCATCCTTTCCGTATATCCCTCCCACGAATATCCCAAGGCAGCCTGTCTGGCACTTCGCCGCATAGCCAAAAATTCCTCATCCGTCTTCTCCCTAAGGGTAATAATTGCTTTTGTAAGCGCATCAATATCCCTCACCGGAACGATATAGCCGTTTTCTCCCTGAGAAATAACCTCCGGACCCATGGAATGCGGGGTGGTGATTACCGGCAATCCGGCTGCCATGGCCTCCACGATAACAAGTCCGAATCCTTCAAAAATTGTTGGCAAAACCAATGCGTCATATTCTCCAAACTTTCGGAAAAGCTCTGTTTGTGATATGGCACCGTGATAGCTGTACAAACCTTTATAATTCATCAATGCCTCATCCGAGCCCTGTATTCCCCCGATAATATGAAGCTCAATATCTTTTTTGTTCCCTATTTTTCGCATCGCTTCGAGAAGGTATTTGATTCCCTTGCGCTGGGTAACGGTTCCGGCATACAGTAATCTCAGGGGTCTTGAAGAGAACCGGTCTTCCGGAAGCTCTCTGTATAATATGTGCTCTGTATCGCATCCCAAGGGCAAAACCTCAATCTTTTCGGGTTCTATTCCCGCCTCAAGCAAACTGTCCCGGGTAAAAGCGGATGCTGCGACAATCCTTTTGGCCAGTTGAGGCTCTTCCACAAGGCGTTTCTCATATTCAGCCGGAAACTCCAGATTATCAATGCTGCCGGCCCATTCCGGATGCAATTTGGCCTCTTCTCCCAGAATTCGCCGGGCCGAAATCACATGGGCAGTCGACAATTCGCATATTGATTTTATTCCTTTTTTGTTGGCTGCCTCGAGGGAGTCGTGACAACTCCCCTGGAATCCCCAAAAATTCAAATGTTTGCACTGTTCCGGATCAATTTTCTGTATTTTATTTGCAATGTATTGATCAAAACGAGAATCACGTAAATATACGTACTTTTGAACACTGGCGGACTTTCCATGAATTTTGCGAAGTACCATTTCAGGAATTTCAAAACGCCAATTCGCACTCACCAGACTTCCCGGAAGACCCTTGATATACCTGCGCGAAAGAATGTTCTCACCCCTTTTTTCAATTTGCTTTTGCAGAAAAGAGGAGTTGACATAACTGCTGGTATAAAATCTCTGCAGTACCCCAAGCTTATACATTGCCAGAGCTGTATGATAACTGTGCTGTTTTCCGCTGTGGGATAGGATTATCATTGGTTTAGAGGAAGTAAATTGAGAAGAAGGCAAAAAGTTTGGATACTTTTATATTATAACAAAATCTCTGAAGTTTCTTCTATCAATAGCAATTCCTTCAGCATTATAAGCTTCGGTAAAATTTTGAGGGAATTTAGTATTCTTAGTATTCCATTTGAATTCATAACTTTTAATTTGTCCATTACTCTCTTCAACAAAATCAATTTCCTGCTGCTGTTTTGTTCTCCAAAAATACATTTTCGCAAATGTGTCCTTATAAAGATTTTGTTTACGTCTTTCAGACACTAAAAAATTCTCCCACAATACTCCCTTATCAACCCTTAAATCCAAGGTGTTGAAATTGCCAATAATCATGTTTCGGATACCATTGTCATAGAAGTAAATTTTCCTGGTCTGCTTTATTTCATTCCTTATATTTCGGTTAAAACTATTCAGCCTAAAAACAATATATCCCTTTTCAATAATATCGATATATTTTTGAACAGTAATTTTATTGATCCCTATAAGTTGTGAAAGTTCATTATAGTTTACTTCACTCCCAATCTGCAAAGCCAATGCCTGCAACAATTTTTCAAGGATCTCAGGTTTTCTGATATCAGAAAACGCTAAAATATCCCTGTACATGTAGCTATTGACAAGGTTTTTTAAGGTTTCCCGTTCCTTTCCCTGATTATTAATGACCTCGGGATAAAATCCATATAGTAACCTGTTTTCCAATTGCTGTTCAGATTTTATAATTCCTATATTGCTTTCATATTCTTCCCATGAAATCGGAAACAATTCATATTCCCATTTTCTGCCTGTTAAGGGTTCATTTAGCACGTTTCCTAAATCAAATGAAGAGGAGCCACTCACAAACAATTGAACTTCTTTGAATTGATCTGTTATAATTTTTAATGTCAAACCGATTCCGGGAATTCTCTGGGCTTCGTCCAGGAAAATGTATTTATATTGTCCAATAAAGGTTCTGATTTGCTCTGTGGTTGGACTTTGCAAGAGGCTTCTTGTAGAAGGATCGTCAGCGTCAAGAAATAAAAAATCCTTGTCTTTTAGAATCTTGTTAAGAAGTGTTGTTTTTCCAACCTGTCGGGCACCAACAACAACAATGGCCTTCCCTGAATTAAGTTTTTCTTTTATAGTAGTTTCTAATGTTCTGTTAAACATCTTTTTCTTTCAAAGTTAAATTAAAACATCATAATGACCAAAAGTTATGACTTTTGGTCATTATGATATCCAAAAGATCCAGTAATTTACTGATTGAGAGAGTTCACTATTTTCTATAAATTAAGTTTATTTCTGCAAGTCCTTTCCCGTTACCCCGTCACCCCGTCACCCCGTCACCTCGTCACCTCGTTACCCCCTCACCCCATCACCTAAAAGAACCATCCCACTCTCCATTGCCTTGTCCATGTTGTGGTATTCCCATTCGGCAAATCTCCCCACCAAATAAAAATGCTGTTTGGCCAGGCTTGACTTTAGGGCCGCGATTCTTTCCCGATCGCCGTTGCGCTGTATCACATACGAATTGGGCTCATAATTGTCGGCAACATGGTTCAGGTTGAAAGGGAGTTTCTTCAGGGCGTTCCTCATTTCCTTTACAGAGGTATTTCCCGAGAACTCAACCGTGCAGGAGCGCCGGCCTTCGGGCGGATTGTTTTTGGGACTGAAATTTCCCGTGAAAATGATCCTGTGTGCAGGAGTGTTGCTGTTGGGCAGGTAGAGCCACGAAAGGGGAGTTGTGTCTGTTTCGCAGAGCAGGGTGCTGGTTCCGTGCGATTTAAGTGACTGGACTCCCTCCAGTTGACTTTGAAGCGATCCTGAATTGTTCTTCATAATTTCGGCCAGGCGACGCAAATCCCCTGTAAAGATAAGCACATCGGCAGAATAGGCGGAGTTAACGATCCAGCGGGATTCCTTGTGTTCGATGGAATCGGCTTCCACGCCGGTAATTAGCTTTAGGCCTTCCGCAAGCCGGTTTGCAATAAACTGCGATCCGTTTTTCCGAGGATAGAAAAAGCGGCTGTGAACCATGTTTTTCTCTTCTTTCCGAAGCACATTGCTCAGAATAATTTCCTTGTAATCGGGCATCGGCAATTTTCCCTCCAGCCAGGGCAGCGCGATGGTTGAGAGATCCGTTTGCCAGATTTTCCTGTTGAAAGGCTCAAAGTAAAGCTTGTAGAGTGTATCGCCAAAATTTCCCCTTAAGAACGCCTCGAAATTGTCATAGCTCATGGGATCTTTCTTTCCGTTGGCGGAGAGCGTTGCCAATTCGCCAAAAATGCTGCGAATAAGCTCTTCCGGCAGCATATAGAGGTAGTTTTCAATGGGATAGCCAATTGTCTTCTCATCCATCCTTATCCCTGCCTGCCGCTCGGTCTGCAGAAACTCCTCCTCGCGGTTAAAATGAGCCCAGAACCAATCTTTCACGGCCGGGATTTTTGTGTTAAAAACATGTCCCCCCACGCGGTGAAACAAGTGTCCGTCAATAACATCGCACTTTACAAGTCCACCCGGCCGATCCGATTTTTCCAGCAGCAGATAATCTTTCGACTGCTCATGAAGCATCCTTGCCATTGACAATCCGGAAATACCGGCACCGATAATCAGGTATTGCGAATGTTGCATTTCTTATTTCCCTTTACCATTTTGAGTGAATCTGCCCGGCCCATGCGGAGCAACTGAATTTTTCGATCTTTTCACTGGATCTCCTGCCAAACTGTTCCAGTAATTCTTTCCCTGATTCGTCGAGCTCGTTCAGCACCCTGACCAGATCGTCTTCCGAATCGGATTTGAATTGCCATCCGTTTGCCCCTTCTTCCAGCAATTCAGGAAGTCCTCCTACCTGATCGGAAAGGATTATCGGGAGTCCGGCGGCCATTGCCTCATTTGTCACGAGTCCCCAGGGCTCGAAACGGCTGGGAAGTACAAAGCACCCGGCTTGTGCGTATATGTCGGGAAGATCGGCATATTTCGACCATTCGATGATTTCAACCGGAGCATCCCCGGACAGTTTTATCAATTCATCTTTCAGCGGACCTCCCCCGACAAGACTCAGCGACCAGGTTTTGGACAGCTTCGAGCGTTTGAAAGCCTTAATGAGCAAGGCCAGGTTTTTCTCTTCCGAAAAGCGTGCTACGCAAAGAAGTTTGGGCGGATCGGCTTTTGTGCCTTTTCCTTTGGCAAAATGATCATTGTCGACCACGCTGTAGCCGGAGCGTATTTTTTTCGGGGGATAGTGGAGTCTTTCGGCAAAATGGCGACGGGCCCTCTCCCCCGAGACAAAAACAGTATGCGTGAAGGTTTTCAGAAAGAGGCCTTTTAGACGGTCGAAAACGGGATTCCCGGGATACCAGGATTCGGCGAAGATCAGGACTTTGCGGCCGGTAATGCGCGACCAGCCAATCATAAGCATATAAGCAAGTCTGCCATAACCCGGAATGCACACATGAGAAATTTGTTCCTTTCGCACCAGCTTTATGAATGCGCGAAAGGCCTCGGTTGCCCCGACCTCATCCACGGGCTTTGGTGATAAGCGAAAGTATGACCCGTAAGCGTTCCCGCTGTCCCAGCCATAGGTTTC
>JAIFNN010000120.1 GCA_020047715.1 Bacteroidota bacterium
CGCGGATTGTGTCTTTTGCTTCCACTCCATATGCGCCAATATTCTGAACAGGCGAAGAACCAACAGATCCGGGAATAAGAGAAAGATTTTCAAGTCCCGACCAGCCTCTTCCCACGCAATAATTTACAAATCCGTCCCAGTTTTCACCTGCCCGGGCTTTTACCATAACATATTCCTTGTTCTCCTGAGTAACATCAATGCCTTTCAAAGCAGGGCAAATTATAATTCCCGGGTAATCCGATGTAAAGAGAATGTTGCTTCCTTCGCCAAGAATCATAAATTGGGAATCGGGCTTTAGCCCAATTTTCATGTAGGCCAGGAGATCAGGCAGATTTGTTGCCTCGAAAAAATAGCGGCAGCTGACCTGCAAACCGAATGTGTTGCGTTTTTCAAGGGAGTAATTTTCAAGAAATTCAGACATGATGTTTTCTTTGTTCAAAATAAGACGGCTGATTACAAATATAAGGATTGATTGCTTTTGATTTGAGGATTAAAACGTTTATTTGTTACTTTGAAAAAAACAATCCGGTTTGACAACAATCTATTTTTCGGTCACCAACGATCTGGTCGGCGATCAGCGGGTTCATCGCATAATATCCACTCTTGTAGAAGCCGGGGCCGAAGTTACTCTTGTTGGGCGTAAACTCAAGTGCAGTAAAGCTCTGGATGCCCGTGAATACAATACATACCGGATGAGGCTACTTTTTACCCGGGGATTTCTCTTTTATGCATGCTTCAACCTGAGGCTTTTCTTTTTTCTGCTTTTCCGACGTAAAATTGATATTCTTGTGGCCAACGACCTTGACACGCTGCCTGCAAATTATTTGATTTCGAGACTTCGAAAAATAAAGCTTGTATACGACAGCCATGAGTATTTTACTGAGGTTCCCGAACTGATGGGGCGCGAAAGCGTCAGGAAATTCTGGCTAAGCATCGAAAAACGCATACTTCCGCATCTTGAAAACGCCTATACTGTAAGCGGTCCAATTGCAGAAGTTTATAGAGATAAGTACAAGCTTGATTTCAACGTAATTCACAACTATCCCCTAAGAAAAAAAATCCTAAGCACGTTCAAGCTTCCTTTTGATCCCGAGGGAGACAAATTGCTTATCTACCAGGGAGCCGTGAACATGGGCAGAGGCTTGGAATTGCTAATTGATGCCATAAGCGGTATGGAAGGGGTAAAGTTGGTGATTGCCGGCGATGGGGATATTCTCGTTGCCCTAAAAGAAAAAATTGCGGGCTTGAAATTGGGAAACAGGGTGTTTCTAATTGGGAAAATCCCCTTTGAGCAACTCCATGGACTTACACTGCAGGCCGATGCCGGTGTGAGCCTGGAGGAAGACCTTGGCCTTAATTATCGGTATGCATTGCCTAACAAGCTCTTCGATTACATTCAGGCTGGAATACCCGTTCTTGTTTCGGATTTGCCGGAAATGAAAAAAGTTGTTGAGAAATACAAGATTGGCATGATTGCTGAAAGGAGAGAAAAGAATCATATCATCGATCTGCTTAAAACCCTGCTTTTTGATGATGAGAAAAGAGCCTTCTGGAATCGGGGTCTGGCAGTTGCAGCAAAAGAGCTTTGCTGGGAAAATGAGGAGGAAAAGCTGATGGAGATTTACAGAAGGGCAGGGTTTGGAGGTTTGTGAAATTCGTTTGGATATTTACCTGTGAGACTTTTTGTTTTATTGTTCTTTGCTACATTAATACATTTAACAAAAAAATAGTTTATGAAGCGTACCTACAGTCATTTGGCAGGATTGAGTCTGATCCTTATAAGTTCCATGTTTTTCGGTATCCGGACATATAGTCAGGAAATCCATTTCAAGGAATTGGGTTCCCAATCAGATTGGCAGTCAGCACTTGAGGAAGCAACTGCCAGCAGAAAGGATATCTTTCTGGATATTTATGCCACATGGTGCGGGCCCTGCAAAATGATGGATGCTAACGTGTATACCAATGCAACGGTTTACGAGTATTATAATACCAATTTCGTTAACCTGAAAGTCGACGGGGAAAGTCCTTTTGGACGGATCCTGGCGGAGCAATATTCTCTTACAGCTTATCCTACGATGTATTTCATTAGCGCATCCGAAGCAATGATTTATCAGGTCGTTGGATACAGGGAACCAGAGGCACTTGTGGCTTCCGGAACGACTGTAAAAGAATCCGGAAAAAGATATATGGAGTTGTTGGGCCTTTTCAAATCCACGAATAGTCTTACTCCCGACCAAAGTGTTGAATTTTTGAACCTGAGTGTAAAATTCGAAGACAAATATCATATCAATCTTCTTGCAAAGGACATTGCTGCTTTTTATACCGAGTCGGATATCCTGAATCCGGATAATAAAGCAATTGTTATGGCTGTTGGAGGTGACATTGATTCAGAAAACGTGAAATGGGTCATTAAAAATGCTGCCAACCTGAAAGTTGCCTGGGGATTAAATGATTTCGGCCAGTACCTGTCGGAAGTTTTTAACGTTACCATGGCATCGGCTGCCGAAACCCGCGATTCGCTCAGAATGGAACGTATAGCCTCCGAGTTTATTCCGATTTATATGATCGACATGCCAGACCGGATTGCAGAAGCTCAGTTAACTACAAGAAAGATATATTATGCACAAACGGAGAATTGGAAGAATTATGTTTCGTCTGTAGAGAAGCACGCTGAGGAGTTCGAAAGCCTCAACCCGGTTTTTCTGTATTCGGAGGCATATTACGTGGTTGAAAACCAATTGGTAAATCCTTTTTTATTGGATAAGGCTAATGAATGGGTGAGTGCAGCGATATTGCAAAGTCCCAATTTCGAATCTTATTTTCTTGCTGCAATTATAAATGCCTACAGAGGAGATAACGAATCTACTCTGAAGTGGATTAATTTGGCTGAGAATGCTGCTGTTTCCGAAGATGAAAAGGACTCACTTGAGCAACTTTGGATTTTCCTGGAAGATATGTAGAAATCGCAGTTGTGTGAAGATATTCCCCCTGACGATTTGACAAATCCCCCGAAACCTGACTGGCCAGTTGCCATGAGTGCTTATCTAAGGCTCCCGGTCTCCTGTAATTTGTGCGATTCAAGAATTACCCTTTTGTTTACTGTGTTTGCGAGTCGAATCATGGCTTTTGCAACTGTTGAGGCTTGGATTCCTTTGTACTTCTTCAGCGGACCTGCAAAAAGGAAAGAGAAAATCCTTACAAGCACCTTGCCGAATTCTTCACCCATGCGGCGCTCTTCTCTTTGACCGAGAAGGATGGATGGGCGGACAATGCAAATGTTCTCGAAGTCGAGGGCCAGTATTCCCTGCTCCATGTTTCCTTTAGTGCGAAGATAAAAATTTCTTGAGTCGGGTTTTGCGCCAATGGAAGATACCACAAGGAACTTGCGCACCTCATTTTTCAGAGCAATGGCAGCGATTTTTAGGGGGAGGTGCAAATCCACCCACTCAAAAGCCTCTCTTGATCCCGCTTTCTTCTTTGTTGTTCCCAGGCAGCAGTACAAATCATCACCGGTTATTTCTGAAGCAATCTCTTCGGGATTGTCGAGATTGTTTACCACCTGAATCAGTTTAGGATGATTGAGCCCAGACTCTTTTCTTACAAATATTTTAATGCAGTCATAGTGATCGCTTGATAGGAGCAGTTTGGTAAGCTCTGATCCCACCAATCCAGTTGCACCGAACACCAGGGCTGTTTTTTCTTTGGTCTTTAATGGCATGTCTTTTATGTGAATTGTTTTTTTAATGTAATAAAGGGATAGCTGGAATTTGGCAAATACTTCCGTCACCCCTTCGACAAGCTCAGGGCATCGCCCGTCACCTCGTCACCTCGTCACCCCGTTACCTCGTTACCCCGTTACCTCGTTACCTCGTTACCCCGTCACCTCGTTACCTCTTCACCCCGTCACTAACCAAAGCTATATCTCAAGCAAAATCCTGCCCGGGTCACCTCCCCCGAAAAGAAGATTTACCGGATTCTCAATACCTTCTTTCACTTTAAGTAAAAAGCTTACCGAGTCTTTCCCGTCAATTATCCGATGGTCGTAAGAGAGCGCAAGATACATCATTGGTCTGACAATTACGGCGCCATTTTCGGCAATCGGTCTCTCAATTATGTTGTGCATTCCAAGGATCGCGGATTGGGGCGGATTCAGAATGGGAGTCGACAACATAGAGCCATAAATACCACCGTTGGTAATGGTAAAAGTGCCTCCGCTCATCTCTTCGATACTGATTTTGTTGTTCCGGGCTTTTACTGCAAGCTCGGATATTTTGCTTTCTATTGCTGCCAGGCTCATCGATTCTGTGTTACGCAAAACGGGTACCATCAGCCCTTTGCCTGTCTGAACCGCGATGCCGATATCGGTAAATCCGGGACTAACGATTTCCTCGCCTTCGATACGGCTGTTTACCATAGGAAACTGCAGCAGCGCCTCAGATACAGCCTTTGTGAAAAACGACATGAATCCAAGTTTAATACCGTATTTCTTCACAAATTCGTCCTGGTGTTTCTTTCTAAGCTCCATAACAGCGCTCATGTCGACCTCGTTAAAGGTAGTAAGCATTGCTGTTTCGTTTTTCACGGCCACAAGTCGCTGGCTGAGTTTTCGGCGGAGTACGCTCATCCTGGCCCGATCTTCGCTTCTTTTCGCCTCTCTGGCAGAAGTTTTCGGGGGAGTATACCCAGGGCCCGCATTCAGCACTGCGCTTACCTCGCGGCTGCTAAGTTTCTTGAGACCGCTGATGATGTCGTCTATCGAAATATTGTTCTCATCCATCATCTTTTGTGCAACGGGCGTAACTTTAACATCCGGATATTCCGCATCTGCAGCTGGAATCGAAGCTTCCGGTACAGGGGTGTCGATGGCTTTTTCGGCCGACTTTCCAATGGTTCCGCTATCACTGGTTTTTTCTTTAGATGGAATAGCCGCAGCTACTTTCATACTGCCCTTTTTGGAGGTGTCGATGGTGCAGACCACTGAGCCAACGGGAACAGCAGTTCCGACAGACTTTAGGATTTTTATCTGTCCGCTCTCGGTGGCGATAAGAGGGAGCGTAGCCTTATCCGATTCAATTTCAGCTATTTCCTGCTCTTTTTGAACAATATCACCATCGCTTACAAACCAGTTGGCGATTTCAACCTCGCTGATCGATTCACCGGGACTCGGGACTTTGATTTCAATTTCCATAATTATTTATTTATGAAAGCGGACTATTTCTCTTCAAAATAATAATGCTGTTTCAGTATTTCTCTTCTTGAATTGCCAACCATACACTGTAATCCACAGTATTTGTTTTTCAGATCGCAGGTACACCTTCGGAACACTTTTTCAATAATCTCTTTCTGCTGCATATCGTGAAGTTTATAGAGGCCTACAGCCGGACTTCCACTTGGCATGCGTGTTACAGGGATAATGTTGAACTTGTGCATGTGATGTTGTATGTAATACCAAGCGCCCATGTTCTGAGGTTCTTCCTGTACCCACAAGGTGAGAAGATTATTTTTATATTTCTTCAGAATCGCAACGATTTTTTTCTCCGGGAAGGGATGCAGCTGCTCTAGCCTCACAAGTGCAATATCCCTCGCGTTGTATTCCTCTTTCTTTTCGAGCAGGTCGTAATAAATTTTGCCGGTGCAAAACACCACTCTTCTTACTTCCAAGGCGTCGGTTTCATAATCGTCGATTACATCCTGGTAGCTACCCTTTTCAAATTCCTCGAGAGTGGACACGCAGCGGGGATGTCTGAGCAATGATTTGGGTGTGAATACAATAAGCGGCAGTCTGAAATCCCTGCTGATCTGCAGACGCAGCATATGAAACAGGTTTGCCGGTGTAGTTGGATTAACAACTTGCATGTTGTTGTTTGCCGACATGTTCAGAAAACGTTCCATACGTGCGCTCGAGTGCTCCGGACCTTGACCTTCAAACCCGTGGGGGAGGAAAAGCACTAGGCCGTTCATTAGTCCCCATTTTTCTTCGGCTGAGCTGATAAACTGGTCGATGATTACCTGTGCAACATTGTGAAAATCGCCGAACTGAGCCTCCCAGATTGTTAGTCCATTGGGAGTTGCAAGAGAGTATCCGTATTCGAAACCCAGCACCCCGTATTCCGAAAGAAGCGAGTTGAAAATGTCGAAGCGTGGTTGGTTGGGGTCCATATTTTTCAGTGGGATGTATTGTTGGTCGGTTTCCTCAATAACAACCGCAGCATGCCGATGCGAAAAGGTTCCTCTCACCACATCCTGTCCACTGATTCGTATGGGATGACCATCCTGTAAAATGCTTGCATATGCAAGAAGTTCGCCCATAGCCCAATCGAGTTTGTTCTCGATTACCATTTTATTCCGGTCCTCGTATAGTTTGACGATTTTCTTGAAGAAATTCCGGTCTGCAGGCAAAAGGTTCATTTTGGCTGCCAGCTCTTTAAGCTTTTTTTGTTTTACCCCTGTGGGCAATACGGAGTCAAAGTCTTCCGGTATTGCAAAACGAAAATCTTTCCAATCTGATTTCAGGAATTGGGGAATGCTTACCTTCTTTAATTCCTTAGCCTGTATGAGCTTTCCGTCAAGTATCTCGTCGTAGTTCCTCAGGATTTCATCAATTTCCACTTTGGAGTATACCCCCTGGCTGATGAGTTTTTCGGCATAAATATCCCTCGGATTGGGATGAGTGGCTATTTCTTTATACAGAAGAGGTTGGGTAAAACGTGGTTCGTCTCCCTCGTTATGACCGTATTTGCGGTAGCACAGAATATCGATGAAAACATCGGTATGGAAGGTTTGCCGATATTCGAGGGCGATTCTCATTGTATGCACGAGGGCCTCCACATCATCTCCGTTGACGTGGAAAATGGGCGATTTGGTTACTTTTCCAATATCGGTGCAATAAGTGCTTGAACGGGCATCGAGGTAGTTTGTTGTAAACCCAACTTGGTTGTTGATGACCAGGTGAATGGTTCCACCCGTTTTATACCCTGGAAGTTCCGACATCTGAATAACTTCGTAAACAACGCCCTGCGCGGCAATGGCGGCGTCCCCATGAATGATGATGGGGGCGATTTTATTGTAGTCGCCGTCATAAACATGATCGATGCGAGAACGTGCAATACCTTGAATTACAGGCCCCACAGCTTCAAGGTGAGAGGGATTCGGTGCGACATTTAAAATTACTTTATGTCCGTTAGGTGTTGTGATTGTACTTCCAAAACCCAGGTGGTATTTTACATCGCCAAGGGTTATACCTGCTTCATATTCCCCTCCTTCGAATTCCTTAAAGATCTTCTCATAGGGTTTTTGCAAAACATTGGCAAGAACATTGAGCCTTCCACGGTGAGCCATGCCGATGGTAAATTCTTCTATCCCCAGATCAGCTCCTTTGCCTATAGCGGCGACCATTGCAGGAATAAGCACTTCAGCTCCCTCTAAAGAAAAACGCTTTGCACCTATAAACTTCTTGTGTATGAAATTCTCAAAACCTACAGCATGTTTGAGATGAATAAACATTTCCTTTTTTTCCTCGGGGGAGAATACCGTGCTGTTGGTATTGGCCTCTATCCGTTTCTTAAGCCATTGTAACTTTTCCGGGTCGCGGATAAACATATATTCGCTTCCAACGGAATGACAATAGGTCTGTTTGAGATATTCCTCGATTTTTCGGAGGCTGGTTTTTCCCAGACCCAGATCTTTCCCGGCATGAAATTCTGTGTCGAGATCCTTATCGCTTAATCCGTAATTTTCGAGATCAAGAGTAGGGAAATACTTTCTGCGCGTTCTTACCGGGTTGGTCTTGGTAAACAGATGCCCTCTTTTCCTGTAAGAATCAATAAATTCAATAACCTTAAACTCCTTATCCACTGCTTCGGAATTAATCTCTCCACCGTTGAAATTGCCCAGAGCGAATTCAAATCCCTCGAAAAATTTTCTCCAGCTGATTTCCAGTGATTCCGGATCCTTCTGAAACTGCTGATATAACTGATCGATAGAATTTGCATCGATGTTGCCCAAATAGGAGTTGTTATTCATAAAAAGCGATTGAAATATAAATAGTCCGACCAAGCTATGTTCCCGCAAAAATACTAATCTTTTTGGTATTGAAATATCTATATACTTCAAATACTGCAAATGAACATCCGTATTGCCGGAAATTCAGTTCATTAAACACTGTAAAAGTAAAGTTGTTGCTTTGCTTAAAGACTCTTCCCTAGAAAAAATTAGCAAGCCTAAAAAAAATTCTTATTTTTGTCGCTTTGTTAGAAGAATCTTAACCATAATCCTTCCAATATGAGAATCGGAATTCTAAAGGAATCCCCCGGTGAAAACAGAGTTGCCATGTTGCCCGATGGCGTTTCAGCTCTGGTTAAATTAAAAGTCAATGTTAGCGTTGAAACCGGAGCCGGACTTACGGCATTCACCCCCGACAAGGAGTACGACGAAGCGGGAGCAAAAATCGAATCGCGCGCTGCTCTGTTTTCATCCTCTGATATAATTCTTTGCATTGGGACACCGGAAAAGCAAGAGTTTTCAAAACTGGGTGAAGGGAAAATTCTTATCGCCGTAATGAACCCCTTGGTTGAACATGCAGTGGTTAAGGATCTTGCGGAAGCAGGGCTTACCTCATTCAGTCTCGATGTGATTCCTCGTTCCACGCGAGCTCAGGCAATGGACATTCTGTCATCACAGGCAACGGTTTCCGGTTACAAAGCGGTGTTGGATGCGGCGAACCGGCTTGGAGGTTTTTTCCAGATGTTTATGTCAGCTGCAGGAACCATCAAACCATCAAAGGTTTTGATTATCGGAGCCGGAGTGGCTGGTTTGCAGGCAATATCTTCTGCGCGCAAGCTAGGAGCTGTTGTTGAGGCTTTTGATGTGCGGTCGGCAGTTAAGGAAGAAGTGCAGAGTTTGGGAGCAAAGTTTGTCGAAGTTGAAGGCGCAAAAGACGAGGCTTCTGCAGGCGGCTATGCGGTTGAACAGACAGAGGAGTTCAAGCAGAGGCAACGGCAGGCGATTCATGATCATGCTGTTAAGTCGGATGTGATTATCTGTACCGCGCAAATCCCCGGAAAAAAAGCTCCTGTAATAATTCTAAAGGATACCGTTGATCAGATGCAGCCCGGTTCAATTATAATTGACCTGGCAGCTTCATCAGGCGGCAATTGTGAGTTGACGCGCAACAACGAAGTTGTAAACCATAAAGATGTTTTTATTGTCGGGAAATCGAATTATCCTTCCGAAATGCCTACAGATGCCAGCTTTATGCTTGGCAAGAATATTCTTAATTTCCTTAAACTGATAATAAGTGAAGACGGAAGCCTCAACCTGAATTTCGACGATGATATCGTAAAAGGCACATGTGTAACTCACAACAAGGAAGTTGTTCATGTCAGGGTAAAAGAAGCAATGAATAAATAATTTCTATATGGATAGCATACTAAATTTTCTAATCGATAACAAGGAGGCAATATTTATTATTGTATTATCGGTTTTTCTTGGCTTTGAGGTGATTTCCAATGTGCCATCGGTTTTGCATACACCTCTTATGTCAGGTGCCAATGCAATTAGTGGTGTCATAATTATCGGAGGAATTATTCTGGTCGGACATGCATCAACATCCTTTGAATGGATTTTCGGAATTCTGGCGCTTTTCCTTGCCACACTCAACGTAGCTGGAGGATATGTTGTTACCGACCGTATGCTGGAAATGTTTAAAAAGAAGAAAAAATAATTATGACTGCAACAATCCTTTTAAATTCTGTTTTGCCAGTCACTTTTGTACTGGAGTACAGCTACCTTCTTGCTGCAA
>JAIFNN010000188.1:0-12978 GCA_020047715.1 Bacteroidota bacterium
GCGTTGTTTAGGTTTACCATATTGGGGATAATCCTGATCTTGGCAATCAGGTCGCCCTTCTTCACCTTGTTGCCCGCTTCGATATACAATTCCTCGATAATTCCCGAGACTTGCGGCTTAATGGCGATCTCCTTTCGTGGGACCACCGACCCTGTAGCTACTGTTTTTTTGATAATGTCGGCATAGACCGGACTTTTCAGCTCGTAGATAATCGGTTTCTTCCTCGACTTGTCGTAAAGATATCCAAATGTGGCTACCAAAGCAGCAAGAAAGAGTACCAACAGGCTAATCCGAAAAAACTTTTTCATAATTGTATATGTATGTGTAATAAAATTTCATTCATAACGTAGCGCGTCCACGGGCTTCATTCCCACGGCTTTCCTCGCGGGGATAAGCCCTGCAATAAGTCCTGAGATTATCAGCACAATCAGCGCCGTAACCGCAACCTGTATATCCACCTCAGGATTCTTGAACATCTCACCGTCTCCTCCGGAGGATACAAGGACTTTATTTATCATTTCGAGCAGGAATACGCCGAGCACCAGACCAAAACTGCCCGCAATAATTGTAAGCGTCACCGATTCTGTGATAACCTGTGAAACAATTCGCCAGGGAGTTGCCCCAAGAGCACGCTGCACCCCTATTTCCCGGGTTCTTTCTTTAATGATGATAAGCATAATGTTGCTGACTCCGATTACTCCGGCCAGCAGGGTTCCCGTACCCACAATCCATATTAGGATTCGGATTCCAAGAAACAAACCGTTCATTTTTTTGAACTCTTTCTCCAGGTTGAAATGCCCGAAGGCCTGCTCGTCGTCCGGGGCAATATGGTTTCGCTCGGCAAGAAGCTTCATGGATTTCTCCTCCACCACCGATGCCGATTTGTTGGGCTTGGCTGTCACCAGAAAGTAGTGGACAGCATCGCCCATATTGTAGCTAACCTGCATTGTTGTAAACGGTATGAAGATCGACTTCTCTTTGTCTCCCCCGAAATTCATGTTTCGGTTTTTAGGTTCAAAAACCCCAACAACCTGGTAATACACTCCGTTAATACGGAGGTACTCCCCAAGTACCGGCTCGCCCGGCTTGAACATCTCATCCCTGACCCGGTTACCGATTACGGCTACTTTCCGTTTGTTCTGGAGGTCGATTTCATTAATGAATCTCCCTTCCAGAATGTTAACCGGGTCGATTTTGTTGATCGCGGGATAATCGCCCGTTATACTGTAAGCACCGGTTTTCAATCCATAAACAACATTGTTGGTATTATCACCTCCCCAAAGCTGAAGTCGCGGGGCTAACTGGTCGATCTCAGGAATGTTTTTAAGTAGCGCTTCCATATCGGAGGAGTGAAAATTCCAAAAGCGACCTCTGGGGAAGCCTTTGTAGGGAATGGTGGTCTGCCGGGTAAACATGATAGCGCTGTTGGTTGCGAAATCGCCCATGCCTCCCATGACGGCATTGCGCAAGCCATTTCCCGACCCGAGCATAATGATGAGCATGAAAATCCCCCAAAACACGCCAAAAGCGGTAAAGAAGGTTCGCAGCTTATTGCTTTTAAGCGAACTATAGATTTCCTGCCATTTATCCCTGTCGAACATTTTGGTTTTTATATGTTTTATTCGTCGTGCAATGCAATAACCGGACGGATGCTTGCCGCCCTGAGTGCAGGGTACAATCCCGCCAGCACACCGGCAAATACCAAAACAAGAGTGGCTCCAACGGCAATTGAAAAGTCGACCTCCGGATTCCTGAAAAACTCGCTGGGCGGCATGAAGGCATTAACAAGCTCCAGAAGGCCTATACCGCTTACAAGCCCAATATACCCGGCAAATGATGTAATAATTACGGATTCAAAGATGATTAAAAAAACCACCGACCAAGGGGTTGCGCCAATGGCCTTGCGTATGCCGATCTCTTTGGTTCGCTCATTCACCACAATAATCATGATGTTGCTGACGCCAACCACTCCCGCGATTATAGTGAAGATCCCGATAACTGCAACAAAGAGCTTTATCCCCATAAACATATTCTGAAACTGCTTAAATTCCCGCAGAGTGTTTCCAATATACAAAGCGCCTGTATCCTCGCTGTTGAAGCGGTGGCGTTTAGCCATCTTCGTGCGAATGGTCTGCTCCAACACCTCACTCTCTTTGGCTGAAAGATTGGTTGTGATGGTGAGGTTGTTAATCCGGTTTCCCCCGTTAAAAATCATTTGAGTAGTAGAGATGGGAAGATAAATCCGTTGCTGATCCCTGTCGCTCCGATCGCTAAAAACCCCTACCACCTGAAAGGGCACCCCGTTTACTTTAATGTACTCGCCCAATGGGTTCTCCCCGTTTTTAAAAAGCGCATCCTTTACAGGAAGGCCGATGATGGCAACTTTCCTGAATTTCTGGATATCTACCTGATTCAGCATTCTCCCATCTTCGATTATGATTTTCTCGATGGCCTGCATGTCAGGATGCACACAGATAAGGTCGAAGGAACCGAAGTTTTTCTTGTAGGAGATGATACGGTTTTGCCAGATATAAAACCGGGCAGATACTTCTTCAACGCCCGGAATGTTGTTTTTTACAAAGTCGTAATCTTCGTTGGTGAAGGTAATCCTGCGTCCCGGCTTCATCCCCTGTCCGGCCATGGTTGTTGCGCCGGGGTGCAGCCAGAGGGTATTGGTGGCGTCGGCTTTAAACTGGTATTCGACACCGTTCTGTAGCCCGTTTCCCGAACCAAGGAGTATAATGAGCATGAATATCCCCCACGCCACGCTGAAACCTGTCAGAAAGGTTCGAAGCTTGTTCTTTCGGATGGTTGCAAAAATCTCCTGCCATTTATCCAGATCAAACATTGGGGCGTTTTAAAGTGATGTTGCTTTTTCCTTTTTATCAAGGAGTATATCCTCCTCGATCACCCCGTCTTTTATGCGGATGATTCGGTCGGTGAGCATTGAGATATCGTGCTCATGGGTAACGATGATAATAGTGATGCCCTCCCGGTTTACTTCCCTCAACAAGTCCATTACCTCTAAGGATGTTTGGGAGTCGAGTGCGCCGGTGGGTTCATCGGCAAGTATAACTTTGGGTTTGGCAATCAGGGCTCGGGCTATTGCCACGCGCTGCTTCTGTCCGCCTGACATTTCGCTCGGGAGATGGTCGGCCCACTCGCGCAGGCCTACCTTTTCGAGGTATTCCATTGCGATGGCATTTCGTTTTTTACGACTGACACCCTGATAATAAAGAGGCAGGGCAACGTTTTCAAGAGCATTTTTAAAGGCTATGAGGTTAAAACTCTGAAATACGAATCCAAGGGTTTTGTTTCTGAGTTTTGCAGCCTGGGTTTCGTTAAGGTCGCGGATAAGCTTCCCCTCCAGATAGAACTCGCCCTCGTCGTAGTTGTCGAGGATACCAAGTACGTTAAGCAATGTGGATTTCCCGGAGCCGGAAGAGCCCATAATAGATATCATTTCACCCGCACGGATATCCATATCAACTCCTTTAAGCACGTGAAGGCTGTTCTGACCAATATAGTAGGTCTTGTGAATATTTTTGAGCAGTATCATCAGAACGGATTTATGGGGAAATTTCGACAATAACAGTGCCAATGTTTTCCCCTGGCTTGAGAATGGGACGCTTTATAACGTAAGCATTGCAAATTTAATTATTACGGGGGAGGGAAAAAAATATTTTTTTATGCTTTGGAATGAAATAAGGCGCTGAATGAAGACCCTGACAATATTCAAACAACAAAGCCAGGCCTGTTTTTGGGGGGAAACCAAAATAAAAGTCTTAAATCATTTGGTAGGTTCATTTTAAATCGTTTATCTTTGTGAGCGAACATTCACTCACTCATGATTTATTAAGATGAACAACGATTTAACCGGACGCCAACAGGAGATTATCAAGGTGTCATTGGAATTGATCGCGGAAGGCGGGATACAATCATTGACCACAAAAAACATTGCAAAAAGAATTGGCTTTGCAGAGTCAGCGATATATCGTCACTATGAAAACAAAATTCAAATTTTGCTGGCTATTCTCGACTTCTTCAAAGCTAATTCAGAGCGCATCTTTACCAGCCATTTAGCTTCAAGCGGGAGTGCCCTTGAAAAAATCGAAATACTGTTTCAGAGTCATTTCAAGAAATTTTCAGACTCACCTTCCTTGGTTGCGGTTATTTTTTCGGAAGAGATTTTCCGGAACGAGCCGGAACTTTCCCAAAAAGTAAAGGAGATAATGGATCTCAGTATCATGAATCTAAAGTTGATTCTTGAAAACGGTCAAAAAAACGGGGAAATCAGACCCGATATCGAAGCATCCCATTTGTCGGTCATTATCATGGGCTCGCTTAGAATGTTTGTAAAGCAGTGGCACATGTCGGATTTACGTTTCAACATTACAGAAGAAGGCTCCCTATTTATCAACTCCATTAAAGTACTGGTTAAAAAATAATTTATATCCTGATGAAACCCAAAAAAAATTTCTCCGGAATGTTAGTGAATATTCACCCGCAAAAATGGGTGAGTATAAGTATTGTGCTCCTGTTGACAGTGTTTGCAGGAAAGGCGCAAACCTGGACCCTGCAGCAATGTATCGACTCTGCACAGATTCACAATAAAAGCCTTGCGATTGGCAGCAACAATATTGCAATAGGTGAGCAAAAGCAAAAAGAAGCCCAGGCAAACCTCATCCCCAAAGTAAATCTTGCCGGCGATTACAAATACTTCACCGATTTGCCTTACCAGCTCATGCCGATGTCAGCTTTCGGTGGACCCGAGGGACAGTTCAAGGAGACTCAATTTGGAGTGCCTCACAACATGAGCGCTTCTATTCAGGTTACTCTGCCAATCTATAACCCTCAACTCTATGGAGGTTTAAAAGCCACAAAAATAGCAGTCGAGATTTCGCAACTGCAATATAAAAAGACGGAGGAACAGGTATTTTTCGATATATCCAACCTTTATTACAATGTTCAGATATTGCAGCATCAGCTGGCATTTATCGACAGCAACATCAGCAACACCAAAAGACTCTTGGGGAATCTGCAACTCTTAAAGGAACAGATGATGGTAAAAGGAACGGACGTTAGCAAGGTGGAACTGCAAAACGAGCAGTTAAGCACGCAACGGGAAACCGTATCCAATACAATTGAACAGGTATTGAACGCATTGAAATTCACAATCGGTGTCTCCACGGATGAAATTATACAGGTTGAATCGCTGGCTCAGTCGGATCAGCTGAAAGAATACAACAGTAATCCTACCCTTGACATTCAGCTGACTCAGATGCAGAATAAGTTTCTAACGAGTGAGCTGAGTACCCTTAGGACCTCCAGACTTCCCTCGCTTTCCTTGTATGGGAGTTATGGGCAAACCGGATTCGGATACGATGAAAAGCCCAACGACTTTCTAAAATTCTTTCCGGCAAGTTTTGTGGGTTTACAGCTTTCGTATCCAATCTTTAACGGTACGGTTACGCACCGGAAAATAAACCAGAAAAAGCTGGAGCTGCAAAACAGTGAACTCCAAATAAACCTGGTTACCGAACAAAATGCCATGTTGATTGAAAATGCAAAGCGGCAAAGAAATCTGGCAGAGAAAACCATTTCCAATTCCTTGTTGCAGATTACCCATGCAAATACAATATACGAGCAAACCCTTTTGCAGCAGAAGGAAGGAACAGCCAACCTAAGCGATGTTTTATTGGCCGACACCGCACTTCGGGAAGCCCAGCAAACCCATATAAGGTCAATTGTGGATCTTCTAAAATCGGAATTGGAATTGAAAAAATTAACAGGAAATATCCCATCACAAAAATAAAATCAGAACCTCATGAAAAAGATTATTTATATTGCTTTGGCCCTTGCGTTGGTAGCCCTTACTGTTTTCCGCCTGAAAAGCAATAAAGAAACCACCCTGAAGAGAGTTTTTCAATACGATAAGAACAGCGCTGTTAGTGTTCAGGTCGACACAATTCGTCAGAAACGTATCGATGCGCAATACACCTATCCCGGATCGTTTGAACCAAATAAAGAAACGAAAATCAGCGCCGAGATTCAGGGGAAAATCAATGCGGTGCTTGTAGATGCAGGCAGCAGCGTGAAAGCCGGCCAATTGCTTATCCAACTCGATAACTCCCTGCTTAAGTTGCAGCTCCAGTCTATTGAAGTGCAGATTGAAGGTTTGCAGATGGATTTGAAGCGCTACTCCGTTTTAGCCAAGGCGGATGCGATTCAGGGTGTGCAGCTGGAAAAGGCTGAACTGGGCCTGAAGTCGGCGGAAGTTCAAAAAACGATCTTGCTGGAACAAATCAACAAGACCTCTATCAAAGCCCCATTCAGCGGCATTGTAACCGCAAAAATGACCGAGGAGGGGGCGTTTGCAGCTCCCGGAATGCCCCTTTTACAGATTACCGACATCTCCAGGCTGAAATTCACCATCAATATTCCCGATAAAGAACTGGATCGCTTCACTATGGGCGAAAAACACAGGTTGACGGCCGACGCCTTGCCTCAAATCGATTTGTTGGCCGAGGTCTCTATGATCGGAAGCAAAGCAAACATGGGAAACAGCTATCCGGTTCAACTGACTGTTGGCAACACTCCCGACTTCAGAATCAAATCAGGCATGTCGGGACTGGTGGAGGTTACAAATGGAGAAAGTGACAAGTACATCTATATAGCCGCATCGAGTATAGTTGGAACAAATCTCAAACCACAGGTTTATCTGATTACGAACGGCAAGGCCTCCCTGAAAAACATCAGCATTTCAGAAAGATTTGAGAATAAAGTTGTGGTCTCAGAGGGACTGGAGGAAGGAAATCTGATTGCAACCACAGGTTTCATCAATCTTTTTGATGGAGCTAATGTAACTATTAAATAAAACAGCGATATGAATATTACTGAAATTGCCATAAAACGCCCATCCCTGATCATTGTTCTGTTCAGTGTTTTTACCCTGCTGGGTATCATTGGCTACAAAAACCTGAGTTACGAGCTTCTACCTGATTTTAACCAGCCTGTGGTGGTGATCAGGACGATTTATCCCGGCGCCGAGCCGCAGGAGGTAGAGACCTCCGTATCGCGAAAAATTGAAGATGCACTATCGAACCTCGAAGGTGTCGACTACCTTGAAACCAAGTCGATGCCAAATGCCTCGGTAATTATTGCCAACCTGAAATATGGCACCAATGTCGACAAAGCCATGCAGGATGCACAACGTTACATCGACAACATTCGAAAAGACTTACCCACCGATATTGAAAGTCCGGTGATGAGCAAGGTCTCGCCCAACGATTTGCCGATTATTTCCATCAGTGCCACCAGTAACCTACCCGAAACCGAGTTTTATCAAAAAATGAAGGACGATTTCCTGCCACAGATCCAGCAATTAAAAGGGGTAGCGGAGATAACCCTCCTTGGGGGCGAAGAGCGTGAGATACAGGTAAAAGTGAATCAGGACAAACTGGTGCATTACAAGATTTCCCTGAGTCAGGTAGTCGATGCCATAAACCCTTCGGGCATAGACCTTCCGGCGGGGAAAGTGCAGACTCAAAAAGAGAACAACGCGGTGCGAATTACCGGCAAGTTCAGCACTGTTGACGACATCATGAATGTTCAGGTAGCCATGCCTTTTCCCAACAGCCCGGTGTATGTTAAAGATGTTGCCAGCATTGTTGACGGGATTAAGGAAATTGCCTCGGTAAGCCGTTACAATGGGGTAAACGGCATAGGTCTGATGCTTAAAAAACAAGGCGACGCCAATGCGGTGGATGTTTCGGGACTCGTTCGCGCGAAGCTCAAAGCCATTGAGGAACAGAATACGAATGCAGAGGTGAAGTTTATCATTGCCGACGATTCAACCGACAAAACGATAGCTGCTGTGAATTCTGTTGTTTTCGATTTGTTTCTGGCCGTTTTGCTCGTCTCCCTCGTAATGCTCCTGTTCCTGAGGAGTTACCGCAACTCCCTTATCGTTCTGATATCTATTCCAACCTCCCTCGTAACAGCCTTTGCAGTAATGTGGCTTTTGGGTTACACACTGAATCTTATGACACTGCTTGCCATGTCGTTAATTATAGGGATTTTGGTCGACGATGCCATTGTAGTTCTTGAGAATATCCAACGCCATCTTGACAAAGGAAAAGAAAAACGGACCGCGGCGATGGATGGCCGTATGGAAATCGGGTTCTCAGCGCTCTCCATAACCCTTGTGGATGTGGTTGTATTCCTGCCTATCCTGTTTCTGCAGGTTTTTGTAGGGGATATGCTCAAACAGTTTGCGGTTGTTGTAATCACGTCCACCCTAACCAGTTTGCTGGTTGGCTTTACGCTTACTCCCTGGCTGGCCTCGCGTATTGGCAAAAAAGAGGATCTGCAACCTACCAATATAATCAACCGGTTTCTGCTCTGGTTCGAACAACAGCTGGAAAGCTTTATCAACTGGTACGGCCGACAACTCAGCTGGGTGTTAAAGCACAAACTCGTTTTCGTGGTATTCGTGCTCGTTCTTTTCGCAATGACTTTGGGAATGATGAAGCAAGGCATCATCGGGAAAGAGATGATGTCGACCGGCGATCAGGGCAAATTCAGGCTGAATCTGGAGTTCGACAAAACAATAACCGTTCAGCAGAACAATATTATTTCCCAAGAGGTAGAAAACTTCATCATCCAGCAGCCCGAAGTCGCCACTCTCTTCAGCAACATAGCCGGACCCAGCACCGGAATCGGGAGTCTGGGTGTTGGTGCGGCCAATATATCGGAGTTTACCATACAGTTAAAACCCGCAGAAGAAAGGGTGATGGAAACTGAGGATTTCATGAAATACCTTCGCGCCGAGTTGGGTACCCACTTTCATGGCGTCAATTTCTCTATGGCTGTGGTAGGCTTGCTACCTAAGGGGGCCCCAATAAAAATCACCCTGAGTGGGGCAGATCTGGATTTGGTGATGGCTACCTCAAGGGAACTGAAGGCTATTATCGAAACCGTACCGGGTGCCGACAATGTGAAGCTATCGGTTGAAGAGGGAAAACCCGAATACAAGGTTATACCCGACAAAGACAAGATGCAGAGGCTTGGGCTTACAACAGCTTATGTGGGATTGAACCTCCGAAACGCTTTTACCGGAAACGACGCCTCTTCGCTAACTGAAGACGGCACGGAATATCCGGTCAGAGTTTGGCTTGATGATTTCGACCGGAAAGACTTCGGGGATGTAGGTCATCTTATGATTGTTACTCCCATGAACACAGCGGTTGAAGTGTCGCAGTTTGCCGAGGTTCAGCAAGACAACTCCCCCTCGCTTCTGGAGCGATTGGACCGACAGGCTTCTGTAACGCTTACCGCCGAATCGTTTGGCCGACCTTCAGGAACCTTAGCAGATGAGGTGATTGCCTACTTAAAAACGAAACCTTTGCCCGAGGGCGTCAAACTCAGCTGGGGGGCCGACATTAAGACCCAGAACGAAAGCTTTGGCGCACTGGGCTCTGTACTGCTCATTTCATTCATCCTGATTTACCTAATCATGATTGCGCTATACGACAGTTACATCTACCCTTTTGTAGCCCTGTTCGGCATTCCCGTGGCAGCCATCGGTGCCTTCCTGGCCTTGAACCTCTCGCTCAACCATCTCACTCTTTTTGCTCAGCTTGGACTGATAATGCTTATGGGGCTTGTAACCAAAAATGCCATACTTATTGTCGATTTCACAAACCAGCTGAAAGCCCAGGGGGTTTGCGGGCAAAGAGCGGTTACGCCCAATTTTAATGACCACTTTAGCAATGGCCATTGGGATGCTGCCCATTGCCCTTGGCAAAGGAACTGCCAGCGAATGGAAAAACGGATTGGCGTGGGTTATTATCGGGGGATTACTTTCGTCGTTGATCCTTACGGTGTTTCTGGTCCCTCTGGTTTATTATGTTGTGGATAGTATCAAGGAAAGGCCCGTCAAGAAGAAAGAGGGTATTATATAAGTTTCACCTTTTTCTATCATCCAAAATTTCGGGAAGACATCGGGCTTTTTATGCAGTATTACAATGGATCCGATTATTATAATATGCATTTCAACCATCAGCCGAATGTTTTGCGTTTTGGCTTTATGACCGAGAAATTGAGATTTTAAGCAAAGTTCCAATGTAAAAATCCCCAAACTCCCGAGCCTTCAATATTTATTGAGGCAGCGCCCGTTATTCAAAAAGATAAAAGGGAATTCATAGTTCGAGTGGCAAACAAATCAAAACAGAAAACGTGGTTGAAACTTCTAATGTGGGAAATACTTGTATATTTTATCGCGGTGAAGCACTCGTGTAAACTCAACAACTTTGTTTACGATATAAATTCCAATTCTATACCTGCCTATCCGAATGCGAAAGGCGGTTTTATCACCCTTCAATTTTTTTATACCTTTTATATTCTGTGGCTTTTTAGCATTTTCAACATCCTCGATTGCTTTAATAATAGCATCCAGAACGTCGGTCATCAATGCTTTCAACATCTTTATCAAAACTGGCCTTAAACTTGACTTCCATTAGCTTTTAAGCCTTTTCATAACTTGCTCTCGCGTAACATAGTCGCTTTTACTACCTTCCTCCATTGCTTTTAACATACCAATATCCAGCATTTCATCTTCTGAAAGTACTTTAACTTTAACGCCAATCCTATTTGCGAGGTCGGTAAGCAACTTAACATCGGTTTTTTTCGTGGCTGAAATTAATAAATTGGTCATAATGCTAAATTTTGTATCTGCAAATATAATACATAAGATAGAATTATTACGGCGCCATAACAATCCTGAACCCCAAAAAGTAGTTGCCATCATCGGGGAAACTGCGGTACCGGATAGCCGAACGACAGTATTGTGCCCGGTTGGCCCAACTGCCACCCCGAATTTCGCGGCCCAAGCCTTCGGAAGGACCTCTAGGGTTGGTTTGCTCAACTGTTGGATAGGGGCCATACCAATCGCTGCACCATTCCCACACGTTACCATGCATATCAAACAATCCGAAAGCATTGGGTAAGTAAGAACCAACCGGCTGGGTTTTGCCGGGATAGTAGGTCTTGTTGTTAATGCAGGTGCTGTAAGGATTAGACCAATCGTAATTGGCTTGTTCGTTGCTTAAACATTCCCCGGTATTAAAAGGTGTTGTGGTATATGCGCGACAGGCGTTTTCCCATTCCGCACCGGTTGGCAAACGACCTCCGGCATACCTGGCAAACTCCATTGCTCCATACCAGGTAACATTTATCACAGGATGGTTTTCAAAACCGACTACAGGTACCCATTGCCTTTTGGTATAATGCAAGCCCCAATCAAAGTCGCCTGTGCTGGGGAAAATCAATATTTGATTAGGGTAATCCCCTGCTTCAAATATACCATCGGCTCCAATTTTCCATTCATTCAGAAAATTTGCGTACTGGGCATTCGTAATTTCATACTTGCTCATTTTGTAGACACTGAGCGCTACCGGGTACTGACCTTCATTTTTGTTATGGTTTACTTCCGCATCGGGACTACCCATTACAAATTTACCGGCAGGGATTTGCACAGTTTGTATTTCCAGGCCTGAAACAGCTTGCTGCTCCGCGACGATAACCTGGTTCACTTCATTTTGCTGTATTGAAGTATCTGCTGCAACAGCAGCTTCTGAGCCTTCGCTTTGAGAATAAGCAATGCCTATTGACATAGCCAAGCCCAAAATACTCAAAAAAATTTCTTTTCTAATCAAAGAATTATCCTTAAACGCAGTCATGTTTAGCACTTTATAATTGTATTAGGATTCTATTTCCGCGTAAAAGTACGTGATAAAAAGGTTTCATTTGAAAGTTAAAATATTTTTTATTAACATTATTCTTTGGATCCACCAACCTAATGCTTTGCTATTTTGTTAAGGAAACGGATCTTTTATCCCCCGGAAAAATGAATAAGCCCTCCCATACGCTTCACTCAGAATTTGAAAAGCTGTTCAGGGATTACTTTACCCCATTGGTCTGGTATTCCATGAAAATGGTTAAAGATCAGGATACTGCCCGCGAAATCGTGCATTCGGTATTTGTTAAACTCTGGCAAAATATTGAGTCTATTGATTTTTCAAAACCTGTTAAACCATATCTTTATACTTCGGTTTATAACCGCTCCTTAAATTACCTCCGTGATCATAAAAAATTCACGGGGGAGGAAAATATCGGCGTCGAAAGTTTTGCGCAGAGTGGAGACACTCTCGAATCGATGGAAACCGAAGAAGCTATTTACATGGCAATTGCTGCTCTACCTGATAAAACCCGGAAAATTTTCGAGATGAGCCGTTTTGAGAATAAGAAATACCATGAAATCGCAAATGAGCTTGATATCTCTGTGAAAACTGTTGAAGCCAGAATGTCGGAAGCTCTTAAAATATTACGGGTGAAGCTTAGTCATTACATTAAAATATTTGTTTTTCTGATATTGGATTTTTTCTGAAACTAAAATACAAAGATTAGCGGATCGAATCTTTACTGCAAAAAACAATAGGGTAAAACCTAGTTCGGGTGTGTATAGAATATTGAATAAATAAAATGCAAAACGGTAACGAAAATAGAATTCCGCTTGACCTTATCAGCAGGTTTCTCTCGGGGGAGGCAAACCTGAAAGAGACTGATGCGCTCAACGAGTGGATTGCCCAATCTTCCGAGAACCTTAGGGTTTTTGAAGAGTATAGGAAGGTTTGGGAGGATGCCGGTGTATTGAAGGGAAAACCCGCATTCGACCTGGATGCCGAATGGGAATATTTGCAATCCAAAACCAGCACGACTCCAAGCCGGTCTGAGCTCAGCAACTTTCTTGCCGGGCCGAAATTTTTCGGTTCATTTTACCGTATTGCAGCCGTACTGGTCATAGGACTGGTTTTTGGATACAGCATTTATTTTATTACCAGTCGCACCTCAACATTAACCTATACTTCTCTTTCAGGGAAGGAAACTATTAAGCTCCCAGATGGCTCAATGGTTACT
>JAIFNN010000188.1:12986-17991 GCA_020047715.1 Bacteroidota bacterium
TTTTTCCAGATTGAGAAAAACCCGCAGAAACCGTTTATTATTACGAGCAATGGCCTAAGCATACGGGTTCTTGGAACCAGCTTTAATGTTAAATCTATTTCTGAGGCCCCCGTAATTGAAGTAGTTGTAAGTTCGGGAAAGGTGGCGGTTTACAGTGGTTCCGACAGGGAACACGAAAGCACGGTTGTGCCGGGTGAGCGAGCTGTATATGATAAGAAACTGAAGGAAATACGGATTTCGGAAAACAGCAATCTCAATTTCTTATCCTGGAAAACCGGAAAAATAGTCTTTAAGAACAGTTCGGTCCCTGAAGTTTTGGAAACCCTTTCCTCGGTTTATAATAGGAAATTCAGCCTTGGAGATGCCGATATTGCCGATTGCAAAATCACTGTGGAGTTTTCGAACCAGGAATTGCCGGCAGTATTAAAAATTCTGGAAGAAACGCTGGATATTCAATTTACTGTTGAGGGAGATTCAATCGTACTTCACGGTGGCTGTTAAGGAAAGATATCCTGAACTATGAGGAAAACGTTACGCATTATCGGTTTGAAACTACTGATCCTCCTTTTATCCATCCCATTGGTAAAGGCTCAGGAAGATCCCCTGCAGAAAATAATTAGTATTAAGCTTCAGAATGTCAGTTTCCCTTCAGCCCTGGAAAAAATGACAGCCGCAACCGGATCGGGCTTTTCCTATAATCCAGATAAAATTGACAAGGATGCAAGGGTTTCTGTGCAAGCCGAAAACCAAGCCTTTTATGAAGTTCTTACATCGATACTGTCATCTTTGGAATTGGATTACCGGGTAATTGAAAACACAATTGTAATTAAACAGGCTAAAAAAAAGAAGCTTCACGAGGAACCCATAAACAGACACTTTTCCTTAAGCGGCTTTGTTTATGACAATAGCACGGGCGAAGTCCTTATCGCGGCAGTAGTTGCACTCCCCGGAACCTCAACCGGCACAATAACCAACGAATACGGGTTCTACAGCCTTCTTCTGCCTGAAGGAAACCATGAAATCGCATATTCGTATTTGGGTTACAGCCCTGTAGAAAAGAATATAAGCTTACATAATGATACCCGTATCAGTCTGGAACTGGATCCGGAAGCCCGGCAATTGGAAGAGGTGCAGATTGTTGCGGAGGTGGAGTCGGACAGGATCGTAAAAGCCCAGACTTCCGAAATGGTAATGCAATCGTCGGCAATAAGCGATATGCCCGGTTTCATGGGGGAACCTGATGTTATTAAATCGCTTCAGACACTTCCCGGGATCAAGTTTTACGGGGATGGATCGACTCTTTTTTATGTCAGGGGAGGCAACCGTGACCAGAATTTGATTCTCGTGGATGAGGCAGTAATTTACAACCCGGCCCATTTGCTGGGGCTTTTTTCGTCCTTTAGTCCCGGCTCCATAAACAGTCTGAAAATTTATAAGGGGGATATTCCGGCTGAATATGGCGGACGCTTATCCTCTCTTCTGGATATAAAAACGAAAGAGGGAAATAAGAAAAAAACAGGTTTTAGCGGAAACACGGGATTCTTTGCAACCAGCTTAAATCTGGAGGGCCCGTTTTCCAAGAATAAAAGCTCTTATTTCTTGTCGGTAAGACGATCACAGCTGAAATGGCTGTTTGCAAAATCTGCCCCTGAACTGGAGGACCTGTATTTCTCTGATGTGAACCTGAAACTTAATTTCAGGCTGAATAATCATAACCGACTCCTTTTTTCGACCTATGCAGGTCGTGATAAATACCTGAACGGCAACAGCAACAACTCATCCGGAATCCAGTGGGAGAATGTTGCAACCACACTCCGGCTGAATCATCTGTTCAGTGAGAAGCTTTTTTCGAATACCAGTATTACCGGCAGCCGGTACGATTATGATTTTATTACCTCCCGACAACGGAGTGAGATGTGGAACAGCCATATATCCAATGTTGCATTAAAATCTGATTTCACCTGGTATCGCAGCCCGGAAACAACCCTGAAATGGGGATTTCTGTTGGGACGGCATAACTATAATCCGGGAAATTTCGAGTCGGGCGTCAACCCTAACACAGGTGTGGCCAAAGTACCTGTAAGGAATACATCGGAGCAGGCACTGTATTTCAGCAGCGAGCAAAAAGTAAGCGACAGGATTTCGCTCCGGTACGGAGCAAGATTGTCGGGCTGGGGCAATCTGGGCGAAGCCATTGAAGTGGTTTACGATGCGGATCATGTGGTGGTGGACACCAGTTTTTTTCCTTCCGGGGAAAAATACAACCAATACCTTATTCTGGAACCCAGGTTCTCCATGAATTTACTCCTTAGTGAGGATTTCAGCCTAAAAACAGCATATTCCCGTACTAGTCAGTTTGTAAATCTGCTGAGCAACTCCATAAGTCCCTTTACATCCATGGAAATTTGGCTGCCTGCATCCCTTAACATCAAACCCCAGATTGCAGATCAGATTGTAATAGGAGGCATGTTCCTTTTTGGGAAGTCAGGATATTCGTTATCTGTGGAAGGATTTTATAAGAAGATGCTCAACCAGATTGAATATTCCGATCATGCGCAGATGCTGTTCAATCCCTTTATAGAAGGAGAGCTGCGGTTTGGGACATCCAAGGCAAAAGGAATAGAAGTCATGCTATCCAAAACAAGTGGATTACTTACTGGCTGGCTGGCTTATACCCTGTCGTCGACCCGGATGTTGATTCCTGAGATCAATGAGGGCAGGGAGTTTCCGGCAAGTTACGACCGACCCCATGATCTTTCAGTTGTTATGCAGTATCAGATTCGTCCCCGCTGGCAGGTATCAGCGAACTGGATCCTTATGACAGGAGGAGCCTATACTGCACCCGTAGGATATTACTATTACAATGATTATCAGCTGCCCTTATACGACCGGAAGAACAATGAGAGAATGCCCGTTTATCACCGGCTGGATGTTTCAACCGAGCTGCAGTTGAATAAGCCAGGGGCCAGATCGGAGCACAAATTAAAATTTTCACTCTTTAACGCTTATGGCAGAAAAAATCCGGTTGCAATTAACTACAATAAGGTAGTGGAGGATGCAAATACAATTTATGTTCCGATGAATCATGCACACCTACCCGAATTGCAGAATACCATGACGTATCTGTTCCGAGCGGTTCCTTCGTTCAGTTATTCATTCAGCTTTTAGCTATGAACCCGCTAGCAAGAAGAAATGTGGAAAGATTATCGATGCAAGGGCAAGGATATTTCCCTTCCGAATGCTATTTGGAAGAAATTCTGAAACCAATGATACTAAAACATATATCTTATCTAAAATTATTGATTATTACTGTTTGTTCTCTGGCAATTACCGGCTGCGAGGAGCCCGGCAATAAGGATTTTCAGGGGAATCCACCCATGAAGATGGTAGTGGAAGCGATGCTTACCAATGTGCCTGGCGAGAGTTATGTTAAACTCAGTTTACCGGTGAGCAAACCGATTGAAGAATCTGTAAAGGTTTCTTCTGCTTTGGTGGTTGTAACGGATGGAGTGAACGTGTCCATACTCAATGAGGATATCTCTGAACCGGGAACCTACCGACCGGAGGCGACAGCCCGCGGAGTTTCAGGGAAAATTTACGGGATATACTTTCAGGCCGGCAATTACAGGGATAGCGCATATACCTATCTTGTTCCGGTTACCCCGTTGGGAGAATTGAAAATCGCTGCTGATAATTCTATGGAGGACAGATACTATATTTCGTCAGAGAACTCAGACGATCCGGCAATGATTCATTATCTGGTTTTTCCTCCCGGATGCAGTGGCAACGATACCTGTCGTACTGAATACAGAGAATTCATACTCAGCAGCTATGATGTTTCTCAGATTTTCAGTCCTAAAAAGGAATCCCTCTCCTTCCCTGCCGGAAGCATGGTTATCCGTAAAAAGTACTCGCTAAATCCCCCCTATGAATCCTATATCCGATCCTTGCTTCTGGAAACAGAATGGAGGGGCGGGCTTTTTGATGTTCAGGCAGGAAATCCGCAGGGAAACTTCAGTGCGTCAACCCTGGGGTATTTCAGTGGTTGTTCGTTGGTGATGGATACGGTGTTTTTGAGATAAGGGCCTTTTACGGCCTGAAGGGCCCGCTTAAAAAACTCGAGAAAATCAAAAAAAATCCATTTTATCCACTGAGATTTCCTTCATTATCTTTTTAAATTAAAGGAACTAATATATAAAAACAACTTAAATCTTTCTTTAAGTTGGCCTTACAGGCCGCTAATTACATACCGTCACTTAACCAGGGCAAGTTAAATGAAGATCCTGCCTTCGGCAAAAATCTTCATTTAACTTGCCCTGAGCTTATATAAGCTGGCCTTTCAGGCCGGGAAAAAATGAGTAGAGAGGTGGCTTAGGTAAATAAAAATAAAAAAAATTGAAAAATCCATAGGGTAAAATAAAAGTGTTGTGTGATAGATATGAGTTTGAGAAACGAACAATCAAACGACAACAATAATAAACACTTAAAATTTTACTCTTATGAAAAAGCAAATTTTTAATCTTAGCGTTCTTGCGATATTTTTCGCAATAGTTTTTACCTCATGTCAGAAGGAAGAAATTAATCAGGATACCAGCGACAGCATCCTGCCCACCCGGTTCTCGGTAGGAGTTCCCGGTTCCATCTCTCAAGAAGGTGCGGCAAGAAAATCTGCCACTTCGGACGACACCCTTCGCGGCTCCGACATTTATCAGCATCTGGGAACCTTTATTGCTGTTGGGGACGGAGCAGGAGAGATTGTGGAAGGAATTATTGCAAGCATCCGTTACTACCATATCAACAAGCCACTCAGTATGACGTACGAGTCGGATGATGATGGAAGAGCAAAGAATCTAACGGTACTTAAAAATCCAAGTTTTGAAGAAACAAATTGGGACTTCCAGATGAATATAACCGATGCTGATTCGGAAGGGAATCCCGATGGAGGAATGGGTCTTCAGATATTTTGGAACACCAATCCCATAAAAGGAATAGCCATTCTGAAGCC
>JAIFNN010000022.1 GCA_020047715.1 Bacteroidota bacterium
GTGAGGTAGATTTTGATGCCACCGGAGGTACGGGGACTCTTGAGTACAGTCTCGATCTGATAAGCTGGCAGGCCTCGGGGCATTTTACCGGGTTAACTGCTGGGAGCTATGCCGTTACTGCAAGAGATCAGAACCTATGTTCACTTAACTCCTCCGACTTAAATATCCTCGCGCCCGATACTATTGCTGCCGATATTGTTACAACTCCCGATTTGAATGAATTTAATAAAGGATCGATCACTATTTCCAATGCAACCGGAGGAACCGGGACCCTACTTTTTTCGATTAGCGGGGCAGGAGGGACATTCTCGTCAGAAACTTATTATACAGAGCTTGATGCTGGTGACTATTCCCTGGTGATAAAGGATGATAATGGTTGCTCATACCAGGAATTAGTGGTCGTGCCGTCGGTTGATGCTCTGGATGTGACCGTTACCCTGACAAGCTCGAACTGCAAGGGAGACAATGAGGGCTCAATCACCATGATAAGCTCCAATTCGGTTGCTCTTGAGGAATATTCAATCGACGACAGCACCAGTTGGCAAACCAGCGGGACTTTCACGAACCTTAGTCCCGGAACCTACAACATTTTTATGAGGGATGGCATGAACCGCTATTTCCAGGATACGGTAGAAATTACAGAACCTTTGGAAATAAATATTTTCGGAAGCATCACACGTTCAAGCTGCTCTTCCTTCACCAACGACGGGGCTATTTACGTAACAGTCAACGGAGGAACTTCGCCCTACACCTATCTTTGGGACAAGGGAGAAACTTCCCGGGATCTGACAGATGTTCCGTTCGGATCGTACGGTCTAAGGGTTACAGACTCGAACGAGTGCGTGAACCAGAAGACTTTTATGGTGTTGGCTATTACTACCGTTGTTGCTGATGCAGGGAGAGATACTTCGCTTTGTTTTGGGGAAAGCTTTATTCTCGATGGGCAGAGTCAGGGCGGGCTTGAGATGAGCTGGTCTCCCACAGAAGGTTTAAGCAACGCGAACATCTCCAATCCTGTTTTTTCGGCAAGTTCCGATGCGAGTTACGTGCTTAAGGTTACCGGTTCCAACGAATGCTACGATACCGATACGATCTCGATCTCCATCCGTCCGGCTCTGGGTCTGTTTGCCGGCAACGACACCACCATTGTCAAGGAGGATGAGGTGTTGCTGTCTGCCACGGGCGGAGCGTTTGAAAGCTACAGCTGGCTTCCTGCCGAGGGTCTGGCCACCCCCGATGAATCCTCGACTGTTGCAAATCCCTTAATAAGTACTATATACATTGTATCTGCAACAACCGATTTTGGTTGTGTGGAACGGGATACGATTCTTGTGAAAATTGCTGAGAAGCTTAAGGTTTACGATGCCTTCTCCCCGAACAACGGGGACGACCTGAACAATTACTTCGAGATCGAAAGCGCGGGGCTCTATCCTCAGATACTTGTGGAAGTTTATACCCGCTGGGGCGAGAAGTTGTTCAGTTCCAAGGGTTACAGCGATGAGCAGCGTTGGGACGGGACCTATAAGGGTAAGGATGTTGCAATAGGGACCTATTATTATGTGATTGTTCCCTACGAGGGAGCCGAAGCGATTACCGGACCTTTAACCATAGTGAGATAGCCATGAAGAAGATACTTTTCATATTTCTGCTTTTAATCGGAATCCTATCTTCCGCGCTGGCTCAGCAATCGCCGCATTTCACACAGTATATGTTCAACGATTTTGTGATCAATCCTGCCGTTGCGGGCACAAACGACTATTACCAGATCCGCAGTAATCACAGGTTTCAGTGGATAGGAATAACCGATCCGCCGCTTACAAACACCCTCAGCATCTACGGGCCGCATGGAAAGCTACCCATGGGTTTCGGGGGATACTTTTACAACGACGTTACCGGCCCAACCAGCCGCACAGGACTTACCGGCTCGTATGCCTACAACATAGAGATAAACAGCGATATGCGTTTGTCGGGGGGATTGTCGTTCGGGCTGATGCAGTACAAACTCGACGGGACTCAGGTAAATCCGAAAGATCTTACCGACCTGGCCATACAGCCTGTTGTGAACTCCTCCTATATTCCCGATGCTGCCGTTGGGTTTTATCTGTACGCCAAAGATTTCTATGCCGGTTTTTCCGCCAATCAGCTCCTGAATAACAAGCTCAGGATTTACGATGTGAAAAGCGGATTGAACAAGTTAAAATCGCATTTTTATCTTACCGGGGGATACAAATATGAGATCGACCGGGATTTTACCGTAGAGCCCTCGGTTATCATAAAGGTCACTTCGCCTAAGGCCTTTCAGTTTGATTTGACGGCTAGGGTAATTTATCGGGAGATGTTTTGGGGAGGGCTTTCATTCCGGATGAAAGATGCGGTATCCATCCTTTTGGGATATAACTACGATGACCGGTTCAGCTTTGGATATGCTTACGACATGGGGGTGAACGGGCTCCGGAAATTCAATTCAGGATCGCATGAGCTGATGATCGGGTACAGGTTTAACGATATAAAATAGCTTTCAGGCCAGGACTTTCACCCGCGACTCCTTTTTCAATCGAAGGTTTTGAATATCGGCATTTTCAATCAACAACACCCCCGATTTTTTGCCCGGCTCAAAGCTCCCGAACCATTTGTCGACACCCAGGGCCTTGGCGCCGTTGAGGCTGGACCAGGTTAACAATTCTTTTAGTGGTATCTCAGGGTGTGCGTTCTGCAGTACATAGAGCTCCTCCAACATAGAAAGCTTATCGTTTGAAGCCAGGCTGTCGGTGCCAACACAGATGCGGTCTGGAAAACGCTTCAGGAGGACGTCATCCGGGACTCGTCCCCCGATATAAAAATTGGATTTGGGACACATTACCCAGTATATATCAGCATTCTCGGCCTCCGAATTGCGGATATCCATTTCACTGGTATAGAGATTATGAACCAACAGAAGACGAATATCACGGGGGAGTTGCTCCATTAGCCAGGGAAGTGAATTTTTGTGCTGTGGCGTTTTTGAACTCAGGTCGAACCCTAGTTTGCTTAAGGTATCGAAAAGTTTACCGCTTGCCGTGCTTACGAGATCATTCTCCGCCCCGGATTCCTGGTTGTGGATTGAAAACATGGTGTCGGACGAGCTCTTTTCTTCCCGGATCAGGGTGAACAGGGATTCTGAAAGCCCGTAAGCAGAATGCGGTGTAATACTGGCATTTAATGAAAATTTCTGTCGGGCCAATTGTACCAGATTTTGTCCGTTTCGGAAGGCCCTTTCGGCCGAAACTTCGGAGGTTCCGAGAACTTCGATAAAGCTGTGGTAATGAATTCGGCTCGACGACTTAACAGCAAAGGAATCGGGGTTGTTGCAAATGTCCCCCACAGCCACTATTCCCTCTTCACGCATTTGCTTGTCGGCTTTGGATATGGCTTTTTGTATTTCTTCTGCATCGGCCTTTCTGCCGGGGATGACTGACTCGATAAATCCCTGGAGTTCTTGATTTCGGGGGATTTTTCCTAGCATATGCGAGAGCTCGAGGTGGCAGTGGGCGTTAACAAATCCCGGGCAGAGTATTCCGTTATAGTGTTCGAGGTTTGCCTCTTCGGTGAGCTTGCCTCCTGTATCGGTGAGTTTGAGAACACGATTGTCCTCGCAAAGACTCAGGATACCGTTTTTCAGAAAGCCGGTGTTTGCTGAAAAAATATAGCTGGCGGATATTTTGCGAATTTTCATATTTTCCTATTCCGCGGCGGCATCGCTTGGGAACTGCGGATCATTGTTTTTGAGAGTGTCGAGCATATAATTAAGCTTCAGGAGCACCTCATCGTAAACCTTTAAGTAAATGTCGGGCTGGCGGATGTACATCGAAACAGTGCTATCGAACTCCGCTTTGGTTACCTGATGCTTTTCGAAGAGTTCGGCATAAATTTCCACGGTGTCTTCGGGTTCGTATTTTCTGAAATATTCTGATCCAGAAATGACGACATCGGTCATATGAATCCCGATCAGGATTTCTATAAATTTCTCCCTGGGGATTAAATCTCTTTTTTTGATTTTTGTTAAATCATCTTTGCATGACAGCATCGCGGCAATCACAAACAGCAGGGCAAAAAATCTTTTCATGGGCATAGAATTCTTTGCAATATTACGAAGTAAATTTAAGGAATTATATGGCAATGCGATAATAAGCCCTGTGATGAAAGGCCGGGGAATGCAATTAGAGCATGAACCCCAATAAAATTCGCAGCAGGAACAAGCGCATAAGATTGACTTACAAGGCTTTAAGATACTCAACAGCCCTTGCGTCATAATCCAGGATGTGCTCATAAAAGTAGTCTGTCATAAACACAAGCAGGGTATCACAAACCTGGGTTTTGCCCGTTGCATAATCATCTTTGAGATTAATAATTCCAGTAACGAAGACGTTGTGTTTAAGATGGTGTTCTTTTAAACCGGGGTAATTTAATCCCTTGAAATAGATTTCCTCCTGGATAAGATAATTGTCTGCGTAATGAACCAGCGAGAAAAAGATCTCTGAAATCTTTTCGCGGCAGATAGTAGACCGGGTCATAGCTTCCAGTTCCTTCAGAACCTTGAAAAAATACTGGTGCTGTGCATCAATAAAGTTCACGTTTACATTGAACTCTTCTAGCCATTCTTCGGGTATATTTCTTTGTTGCATGGGAATCCGGTTATGATGCTTCAAAAGTAAAGCGCGAATTGGTAAGGCGGTATGATGAAAGTCATGGTTTGTGGTTTTAAGGGGAATGCGTCCAAGGGAGGTCCGTGAAAGTCAAGTTGCAATGCGAAGGTGTCACTAGCTTTTTTTTCAATAAGTAATATAGAATCAGGGCATTAATACAAAGCTGCGAGTTTTGGTGTTGGGCAACAAGGTAGCTTAAAACAAGGTGTTGACATCTGAACCTGAAATTGGGGCTTTGTTGTTGGTTAGAGCATTTAAGCCCCGTATAAAAACATACTTGCAGCCATCGACAAGCTTCCCAGTATAAAGCCCGAATAAATCTGGGCCGGTGAATGAGCCTCGAGATAAAGCCTTGATGTTCCTGCGATTCCCGAAGCAAGTACAGACAGCAACAGCCATGGGAACAAATTTATTTGCCGGGTAAGGGTTATCATAAGTAAAAATGCGGTGAGGCCGCCCAGGCCGATCATGTGCAGGCTGATTTTCCAACGCAGGTTTATCACAAGGGCCATGAAGACGGAAACGAGTGCCCCCAGCATGAAGCTGTGCATAAACCCGTAAACAGGGACTTTCCGGAACAAAAAGTATGTGAGGAGATAAAATATCAGTGTAAGGGTGAGAGGGATATTTCTTTCATTTTGTTTTTGCAAGAGCACATCTCCGCGGAAGTAAGCAAGAGGTATCATTAGTGCCGGCAGGAGCAGGGTGCCTGAAACAAAAAGAAGAATGATCAGTTTTCGTGCTGCCAGAGGAAGAAGGGCTACGTAGCTTCCCGAGAAGAGGAGGATAAGTATCCCGGCAAGGGGCATAAAGAGAGGATGAAGGAGAACAGTAAAAGCGAGGGCTGTTTTTTTGAGCATCGGGAACGGTTAGGATTTTAGAGTTCTTTTCTGAGGCGGGCAACGGGAATATTCAGTTGCTCGCGGTATTTGGCAACGGTTCGCCTGGCAATAAGGTAGCCCTTTTCCTTGAGTATTTCTGCAAGCCTGTCATCCGTTACGGGTTTGCGTTTGTCTTCGGATTCGATGCACTCCTCCAGGATTTTTTTTATTTCCCGGGTGGAAACCTCTTCACCGGAATCGGTTTGGAGTCCTTCGGAAAAGAAATACTTCAGAGGCATAATGCCGAAGTGGGTCTGAATGTATTTACTGTTCGCAACTCTGGAAACGGTAGAAATGTCGAGGCCGGTTACATCTGCGATGTCCTTAAGAATCATAGGACGCAGTTTTCGCTCGTCCCCGTCGATAAAATATTCCTTCTGGTAATAAAGTATCGTGTTCATAGTAAGCAGCAGGGTGTTTTGCCGCTGTCGTATGGCATCGATAAACCATTTTGCCGAATCGAGTTTTTGCTTTACAAAGGTCACTGCCTCCTTCTCGGTTCGGGTATTTTTGTCCTTTTTGGCACTGAAATTCTCTAGCATTTCGTAATAGGTCCTGCTCACGCGCAGGTCAGGAACATTGCGGCTGTTGAGGGTTAACTCCAACTCGCCGTCGTTGTTTTCGAGAATGAAATCGGGGACGATATGCTCGAGTGTTTTGTTCATCGGGTCGCTGTAGGTGCTTCCCGGTTTGGGATTTAGCCGGATGACCTCTTCGATGGCATCCTTGAGTTCTTCCTCGGTAATATCAACTCGAGAGAGGATTTTGTCGTAATGTCTGCGAGTGAATTCATCGAAGTGGAACTTGAGAATTTCATGAGCGTTCAGAACGGCCGGGTTATTGAGATCTTTCTTGCGAATTTGTATCAGCAGGCACTCCTGCAGGTCGCGTGCCCCAACCCCTGGCGGGTCGAAATCCTGGATGATTTCAAGAATTCCGCGGAGTTCTACCTCATCGGTTTTGATACTCAGGGCGAAGGCCAGGTCGTCGACGATGGCCTCGAGTTTCCGTCGAATATAACCCTCCTCGTCGATATTCCCGATGAGATACTGGGCCAACATTTTTTGCCGGTCGTTAAGCATCCTGAGTCCAAGTTGAGACTCCAGGAACTCGTGAAAACTGTTTCCAACTGAAAAGGGGATGTCTTCGTATTTATCGTCTTTGGAGTAATTGCTGGTGTTAAGGCGGTAATCGGGGATGTCGTCGTCGCCGATATAATCCTCCAGTGAAAATTCGTCCTGCTCCTTCTGTGCTTCTGCGGAATCCTCGTCCTCATAGCTGTCATCAGTATCCGCCTGATCAAAATCCTGCTCCTCGCCTTCTTCCAAAGCGGGGTTTTCCTCCATTTCCTTTTTTATGCGCTGCTCCAGCTGCATAGTAGGAATCTCCAGCAGTTTGATCATCTGGATCTGCTGCGGGGAAAGCTTTTGAAGCAGTTTTTGTTGGAGACGCTGGTTGAGCATGACGAAGTTAAGTTTATAAAAATTTACAGAGCGGGTAAAGTTTCTCGCGTTTAAAAAGCTATACCTGAAACAGTTTTACCAACTCATTAGAATTCGGCGTTTTTAGGCGTTCTCGGAAAAGGAATAACATCCCTGATGTTTGCCATTCCGGTTACAAAAAGCAGCAATCTCTCAAAACCTAATCCAAAACCGCTGTGAGTAACTGTGCCATATCTTCGGGTGTCAAGATACCACCATAATTCTTTTTCCGGCATACCTAACTCACGAATTCTTGCCAGCAATTTATCAAAATTTTCTTCACGTTGTGAACCGCCAATAATTTCACCGATGCGGGGGAAGAGCACATCCATAGCCCTCACGGTTCTTTTATCGTCGTTTTGTTTCATGTAAAAGGCCTTTATTTCCCGCGGGTAATCGGTAAGGATTACTGGGCACTTGAAATGTTTTTCGACAAGGTAACGCTCATGTTCTGCCTGCAGATCGAGACCCCAGCTAACCGGGAACTCGAATTTGTGTCCGGAAGCCAGGAGGATCTCAATTGCTCCTTCGTATGACATCCGAATGAATTTATTGTTAACAACAAATTTCAGTCTTTCAATAAGTTCTTTATCGACCATTGAGTTGAGGAATTCCAGATCGTCCAGGCAATTTTCGAGTGCATAATTTATGAGGTATTTGAGAAAATCCTCTGCCAGGTTCATGTTATCGTTGATGTCGTTGAAGGCCACTTCAGGTTCGATCATCCAGAATTCAGCCAGATGGCGGGGAGTATTGGAGTTTTCCGCCCTGAAAGTAGGTCCGAAGGTGTAAACCCCACCCAAGGCAAGGGCGGCCAATTCTCCTTCAAGCTGACCAGAAACGGTGAGGTTGGTAGCTTTTCCAAAGAAATCTTTGCTATAATCTACTTTTTTATCTTCAGTAAGGGGGAGGTTATCCGGATCAAGGGTACTTACCCGGAACATTTCACCGGCACCTTCTGCGTCGGAAGCTGTAATTATGGGTGCATGCAGATAGAAGTAGCCCATGTCGTTGAAATACTTGTGTATAGCGAAAGCCATAGCATGACGAATGCGGAACACGGCTCCGAAGGTGTTGGTCCTGACGCGGAGATGAGCTATTTCGCGAAGAAACTCGAACGAGTGTCCTTTTTTCTGCAGGGGATAAACCTCGGGATCGGCCTCTCCATACAATTCAACAGTATCTGCTATAACCTCTACCTTCTGTCCTTGCCCTTTCGACTCAACCAGACTGCCCTTAACCCCGATGCAGGCTCCTGTATTTATTCGCCGAAGCAGCTCTGCATCGAAAGAGGGAACATCAATAACAATCTGCAGGTTATGTATGATGGAACCATCATTAAGCGCCACAAAGGCAACCGTATTGTTTCCGCGCTTTGTTCTAACCCAGCCTTTTACCAATACTTTGGATTCGTATTCTGTGGACTTCAGCAGATCTTTGATTACACTTCTGTTCATTATGTTTTTCTTAATTATAATATGGATGTGAATATAGGTGCAAAAATACAATTTTGATTTGAAATTTTGCGTTTAAAAATAGTCTTCGCCAAACCTCTTTTCGATATTAAGTGCAGAGTATGCTGCAAGACGCTGCAAAATGCTGGTTTATATGCTATTTATTAGTGTCTCTGCGGCTTTGCCCGGAAACTGTTCAGAAGCGACAAACAAAAAAATGAGTGGCATTCCGGCTGTCGCACTTTTGGCCCTAATACTTATTTTTTGCGTTTGAATATTTTGACTCTTAAAATCCTTAACTAAACAATATTGATATTTTAATACTAGTTTAAAAAATGTAACTTTGTTTTTATTAAATGCGAGATATTATGGATCAGGGGAAAAATGTTATTATAGTTACGTGGGACTTTACCCGTATGTCGGAGAATGCCTTACTGCACGCGATAAAACTTTCGCAGAACGTGGAAACGAAAATTCGGCTTGCTCATGTTATTAAAGCCGGTGATCCTCTGGCTCACTCTGAGGCAGAAAGCAAACTCAAGAAGGAGATCGGGCGGATACAAGAGGAGCACAAGGTGTTGTGCGAATCGGTAATTCTCGAAGGAAGTTTGTTTTCGGCAATCTCACATTACCTTAGCGAGAGTGATGCGATAATGGTGATCATGGGAACCCATGGCATAAAAGGTTCGCAGAAGTATTTCGGAAGTCACGCTTTAAAAGTTATCGTAGGCTCGGCTGTGCCTTTTATCGTGGTCCACGATAAGCCGGAAACCATGAACCGCTATTCAAATATTGTTTTCCCAATTGATTTTAAATCCGAAAACAAGGAAAAACTCCAGTGGGCGATTTACCTTGGGAAGTACTTCAATTCCAAGGTGCATCTTTTTAAAGCTCCGGTAAGCGATTCGTCCCTTGCCAAAAAAGTCAATGTAAACCTGAATTTCGCGATTCGTTTCCTCATCCAGAACAACCTTGATTACGAAATTCATACCGCCCGGAAATCGGGAAACTTTGGAAAGGAGATTATTTCGTTTTCGAAAGAAATCAATGCAGACCTGATTCTTATTACCACAACCAAGCACATTTCTTTTCTGGATTATCTCTTTGGGGCATCGGAGCAGTATATTATCGACAACCCTTCCGGGATACCTGTGATGTGCGTCAATCCGAAAGCTTCTTTTGCGAAAATGGGACAATTTATGTTCGGGAACTCGTAAAACTTTTACCCCTAGCAATTTTTTCGACTCAACCGAGAAAGGGATCTCTTTTAATATCTTCGTATCTCGCTTTACGGTTGTATTTCCGAAGCATGAGTTTTTTGTCGACTTTGCTCCCCACCCAAATAGCCAGAGATGCAAGGATAAAGGCGGGGATAAGTTCATACATTAAATCTGACAGAAAAGGCAGGTTTTTCCATACGATCACAGTGAACGCCCCGGTTATTACTCCCGCTTTGATGCCGCCTCTGGTAGTATCCTTCCAGATGAAGGTCGAAATTATGGCCGGGCCGATCGATGCCCCAAGTCCGGCCCATCCGAAAAGCACGAATTCACTGAAGTCGGTTTCGATAATTGTTCCCGCCAGAATAGCAAGATAAATCAAAACCACAACCGAAATCCTGCTATACAGAATTAATGTTGCCTCTGACAATTCCATGTAGGGATTGAAGGTCTTTTTATACAAGTCGTTTATTACTGTGGATGCGGCCACCAGTACTTGGGAGCCAGCCACTGAAAGCACTGCGGCAAATACCGACACCATTACAACACCGAGGAGCAGGGGGGGTAGGATTTCACCCGCAAGGCCTATGTACACGTTTTGAGCATCAGCACCGGGGATTGAATCTGCCTCAGGAAAGTAAACTCGGGCATACAACCCGATAAACAGAGCTCCCGACACCATGAGTATATTGGTGGTCACATTGACAAGAGTCATCCGGGGGAACATGGCAGGCTTGTTGACCGACATGAATTTCACCAGAACCTGGGCGTTTCCCGGTGAACCCAGTCCAATGGAGAAGAACCCCAACAAAGCCCCAAAGGATAAGGTCTTCAGGTTGAAAAACTCAGGATGAACCAAAAGAATATCGGCGTGGATCTCTTCAAATCCTTCTTTGCGAGCAAACATAATTACGGGCAGTCCAACCAGTACCACCAAAATAATAAAGGCATGCAATACATCTGAATAGCTCAGTGTTTTAAATCCCCCGAAAAAAACAAAAAGGAAAACAATAACACCGGTAATAATAATACCGTTGGTGGCCGAAAGACCCAAAAATGCATAAAGAGCCCGGCTTCCGCCTGCAAGCTGGGAGGTAACAAAGCTGATCAGAAAAGTTAGCAGCGCCAGAGAAATTACGATCCTGAGAGAATGGTTTTCGTCTTTAAAGCGCGACACGATAACATCGGTAAGAGTATGGCAGTTATGATCGGCAGAATATTTGCATAGTGCAGGGCCAAGGAAAAGGAACACAAGGAATTCGGAAAGAACAAATCCCACAGCCATCCAAATCGCCGGCAGCCCCATGATATAGGCCTGGGTTGTAAACCCTAAGAGCAGCCATGAGCCGCGCGAAGCGACAGCTGAAGAGACGGATATGATGAACGGGCTCATTTTTCTTCCCCCGAGAAAAAATCCATCCATTCCCTTAGGCTGATTTCTACTGGTATATAATGAGACAACAAGGAGCACAAGCAAGTAAATGAAAAAGGGAATCAGAATCTGAACTTCCATGAAAAGTAGGTTTGACAGTGAATGTAAAATTATCAAAAAAATTGTTTTCAGGTAATTATATTAGGCGAAATTATCCCCATTTCATAATACTGCTTGCACTTCCCTGAAGCCAGGCACTTTTTCCTTCCTCCCATTCCTTTGAATTTTTTTATTGACTATGTTTGTATAAAATAACTCCCCATGTCGATTAAACTAAGCAATGTCAGCAAGTATTATGGCTCCCAGGCCGCTCTGAAGAGCGTTAGTTTTGAGGTTGAGCGCGGCCAGATCGTTGGTTTTATAGGTCCTAACGGTGCGGGGAAATCCACCACCATGAAAATTATTACCGGCATAATTCCGGTCAGCGAGGGGGAGGTTTGGATTAATGGGATAAAGGTGGAGGAAGACTCTTTGCAAATCCGGCGATTGATGGGCTACCTTCCCGAGAATAACCCTTTGTATACCGATATGTATGTACGAGAGTACTTGTTGTATGTGGCTGGCCATTATCCTGTCAAAGGCAATAAAATAGAAAGGATTGAGCAGATAATTCAGGAGACCGGACTTGGCTTGGAGAGTCACAAGAAGATCAGTGCACTGTCAAAGGGATTCCGCCAGAGGGTAGGATTGGCTCAAGCTTTGGTGCACGATCCGGAGATCCTGATTCTGGACGAGCCCACCTCTGGCCTTGATCCCAACCAGATTATTGAGATCCGGGGTCTTATATCGAAAATCGGCAAAGAAAAAACAGTAATCCTCTCCACACACATTATGCAGGAGGTTGAGGCGATTTGCGACCGGGTAATCATTATTCGAAAGGGGGTTATCGTTGCTGACGGCAAACCCGGTGAAATTGCCATGAATGCGGGTATCGATAAGGAAACCCTGCTTCTGGAGTTCGACCGAAAACCGGATTCTTCCAAAATACAGGAAATCCACGGAATTTTAAAACTGAAGCATCTGAGCGACACTCAAATTCTAGTTGAAACAGATCCTGCAAAGGACATGCGGCCTATACTTTTTAATTTTGCTGTTTCCGAGGGTCTTACGGTGTTATCGATGCAGAAGCGGGAGATGAGCCTTGAGGAGGTTTTTCAAGAGCTAACCAAATAGCTGGGTAACAACCCAAGATTCCGAAATCCCCGAAGGTTTACATTGCAATTCCGGCGGGCTATGGCTTAAAAATATTATTGGGGAAAGGAATAATGCTTTTCAGTAGTTTTCAGACATTAACTTTAAGGGTAACAATAAAATTCCTTCCAGATGCAGCTACACCCGAGGCAAAACTTTTATAAAACGCATCGAAAATATTCTCAACGGCAAATTGCAGTTGAACATTGTTGCAGATTTTGTATCCGGTGTTGATATTAAACGTGTACCATGAGGGATAACCATGAATGGTAGCCTCAGACTCATTGTCTTCTCCCAGGGGAGAGAAATCGCCAATACGTTTCCAGCCGTTATAATCCATATAAGCTTCACCGGTGAATTTCGAAATATGATACATGAGGGATGTTCTTCCGAAAACCGGCGGAATATGGGCCAAAGGTTCATCAAAGGTTTTGTCTCTGCCCTGAGTAAAGTTCAGTGTGCTTTTTAGAAGGAGGTTTTCATTTACATCCGAAACAAGACCGAAAGAGAGCCCGCGGATATAAGCTTTGCTGGCATTTGAATTGGTGATCATGCGGTACATGTCTCCATCGTAAAGCAAACTGTCGGACCCGTTAAAATTGTAACCGCTTCTAACTATGGCATCGGTAAGCAGCGTATAATAGCCCGTTGCACTTATTTTTATATAACCTTCAATGGTTTTGTTTATGCCTATTTCAAAGTTGTAGCTGTATTCGGGGGAGAGGTGCGGATTAGGCACAGTTACCTCGCCGTCTTTGGCCCGCACTTTCCCATAATCGTCGATATTTGGGTTACGGAAGCCGGTTGAGATCACAGTATTTAGCTGCCAACTTGGTCCGGGATGGTAAACCATACTGAGGCTGCCGGTAAGTGCCGGATTGCTGATGCTTATATCCTCGTAGGGTAAAATTCCGCTGATGAATTTCGAATAGAAGGAACCGAATTGATATCTGAGTCCCCCGGCAAACAGGTATTTTTTGTTAGGGGCCCATCTATAGCTGGCATAGGCAGCTGCCGACCATGCTGCGCTGCCTCCATCGGGGTAACGGGTGGGAGCAGAACTTATGGAGTTATCCTCAATATTCCGGTAGTAGGCAGATGACAATGCCTTGTTATAGGTCATTTCAACGCCATAATTGAGTCTTTGCCCTTCGGTAATAAGTTTCAGGTAATCCTGGTTCAGGGTAAGAACATGAACATCCTCTTTTTGTGCCATAAGATCGTCTCTACGGAATTTCCGTGTATATCGATCTTCGTCAATACGCTGGTATGCAAGACTTGTAGTCATATTGGTGAACAAGGGATTCACTTTCTTTACCACCGATTTGAGGGAGACGAACAGACGGTTCTGCGGACCATAATAATGGCTGGCATATGCCATATTTACGCCATCTGGAGCATAATCGTTGAGGAAGTCGATGCGATCGATATCTGAACTTGTTGAATACTGGAGGTTGAGAATCCAGTCGTAATATTTTGAAGGGGAGTATTTGAATTTTTGCAGGAGATCAATTTGGGAATAAGCTGTGTTTTTCTGTATGTATGGATCGGGGTTGGATACGGTTGAGTCTATACCGTTAATGCGGGCCACAAAGTGTTTAAGCTCTCCGAAATCGTTATAAAATGGATTTTTGCTTTTCCCCATGCGGACGTCGCCAAAGTTTTTAAAACTAATGCTGCTTAAGGAGGCAATGTGTTTCCCCCCGAGGTTAAAATCGAGATGTCCCGTCCTTCCATTGTTGGCACTGGAGTATTGCGTAAATGCCTGCGCACTTGCATAGTTTTTTTTCTCGTCAACGGCCAACAGAGGGTCCCGGGTATAATAATGAATTACCCCTCCCAGAGCGTCGCTACCATAGATGAGGGATGTGGGACCATAAATCACTTCAACCCTTTCGAGGATGGAATTATCGATGGTGAGTGCGTTCTGGAGATGCCCGCTGCGGTAAATGGCGTTGTTCATGCGCACCCCATCAATAACCAGCAGGATTTTGTTGGCTTCGAATCCCCTGATAATCGGACTCCCGCCTCCTCCCTGTGTTTTTTGCACAGCGAGATTTCCGGTTGAAACAAGAATGTCGGCAGCATTCTGAGCGGTACTGTTCGCCAGGTCTTTCTTGAGGAGCACATCAATCATAAAAGGCAGATCTTTTTTGTTCTCCTCATATTTTGATGCCGAAATAACAAATTCGTCAATTAAAATTACCTTTCGGGTGAGGTATAACTTTTTTATATTCTCAAGGTCCGATTTTAGGAATACAAGGGAGTTATAAGTCGGGTGTTGAAAAAAAATACTGTCACTCTCCCCGAAATTCGTGATATTTGCTTTACCGTATTTATCAGAAAGGGTTGAGAAGTTACGGGTAGAATTGTAAAGAGCTATGTTCTCAATGGGTTCTTTTGTAGATTCATTGATTAGTGTAATGGTTTGGGCATGGGCCTTCTGGCTTAACAGCCAAAGGGCGAGAACAAGAGAAAAAATTAACCCGGAAGATTTCATACAGACAGTTTAGCCGATATTTGCTGCAAAAATCATTCCATTGGAATAAAAATATTGGCGACTTAGGGGGGCTTGGGTTACAAAATCGAATCTAATTAGTAATTGCAATGAGTTTGATGAAGAATTTTCCAACAGTGGTTTTATGGTTTTTGCTTGTTGCAGCAATCATCTCAGGCATTCTTTGGGTGGGCAACCGTAGCACTGGAACAACAGATTCCATTGCTCTTCTCCCTGGGGGGACAGCAATTATTTTTGAGTGTACTGATCTGCCTGCTCTGGTCTCGGAATTACAGCAAAAGAATGAAATGTGGAAGGAACTTTCCTCCTCCGGGATAATCGTGGAGGAGGCAGTAAGCCTAAGTACGCTTGACAGTCTAATCAAACAGAATGCCCAGATCCGCGAGTACCTCGGAAAAAGGATTACAATTGCAGTTTCGCTAAAGACGAATAAGACAGCAGGGGTCATTTACTGCCTGCCTAAGTCGGTCGGAAATCAGGAAAAACAGTTGTTGAAATTCCTTAGCGGATCGCTTAAAGAGTTCCAATACAACAAGCGTCGTTATGAGGGTAGCAGCATTTATGACTTGAGTTGGAAAGATACCTCCGGGTTGCGCAACTTCAGTTTTGTTACACTTAAGGGAGTCATTATTGGCTCATTTGCACCAGAATTGGTCGAGGAGGTAGTTAAACCCATTAATCCGGAAGAAAAGTCAACAAGACTTGCGGAGTTCACAAAAATTCAGAAAACCATTGGGGAAAAAGTTCCTTTGAATATATTTGTGAATTACGGGAAGGCCGAGGGGATTTTCAGATCGATCCTTGATCCGAAACACTCCAATCAGTTTGTAGGATTGTTGAACTTTGCCTCCTGGGGAACCTTTGATGTGGACGTCTTAACCGACAAGCTTGTGATGAATGGCTTTACCAGTTTCAACGACAGTCTGAGCCAGGAATTGAAGCTTTTTTACAAACAGGAGCCCATTGGTTTTGGCTGCCCGGCTTTTCTCCCCGAAGCAGTAGGGTTTTTCAAGGTCTATGGTTTTTCGGATAAGGAACTTTATTTTGAACAGTTATCCGGTTTCCTGCAAAATGACCCTGGGTCAAAGGAGCTAATAGCTCGGAAAAACAGTCTTTTGAAAGACTTCGGAATCGACTTGGATAAAGGCTTCAGTGAGATGATCAGCGACGAATACGGTTATGCAGCGATGCAATCGGGCAGAGCGCTGAATCCCTTTTTCTTTATGGAGCTGAAGAGCCAGAGTTTGGCTGAGCAGCAGTTTGTTGATTGGATGAGGGTATGGGCTCAAAAAAACGGGAGAAACCCTTCAGAGTTGATGATGGATTATAAAATTGACAACAACAATACGCTCACTGTTTACAAATTACCCCTTGGGGGCATACCCTCCATGGTTTTCGGGTCTCGTTTCAAATCCCCCGGGAATGACTACTTCACTTTTATAAATAATTATCTGGTGTTTGCAAGTTCCTACAATTCCATCAAGGAGTTCATATATAAGGTAGTACTCGGTAACACCTTAGCCTCAGGACCTTCTTATACTTCTGTTGGGGAGAATATCTCCAGCCGTTCAAATCTGTACCTTTACGCTAAGCCGGCCGTGTTGGTGGAAGGGAGCGAGGAGATGATTTCAGAGCCTATTCGGGATGTTCTCAGCAAGGGCAAGGAGAGCCTGTCGAAGTTTACATCGGTAAGCTTGCAATATTCAGCTGCTGATGAATTATTGTATAATCATCTGTTTATAAATTTCTCGAAAGATTTCAGCGGTACGGTAAACACAGTTTGGAAAAGCCGGATAGACAGCACCACTGCTTTTAAACCCGCCATAGTGGTTAATCATCTTACAGGAGAGAAGGAGATTTTTATACAGGACCAAATGAATCAGATTTATCTCCTGAGTAACGCCGGGCTCATTCTCTGGAAACAAATGCTCGATGGGCCGCTATTATCGGAGGTGTTTCAGGTGGATTACTATAAAAATGGCAAGTTCCAGTTCCTTTTCAGTACCCGCGACAGGATTTACCTCCTGGATCGAAATGGGAACCCCGTTGAGAAATATCCCGTTGAGCTTCGATCACCTGCTACAGCTGGGATTTCGGTTTTCGATTACGACAAGGACGGGAGCATACGGATTTGTGTTCCAGGGGAGGACCGGAAAATTTACATGTACGATAAAGACGGTAAGGTCATCCCGGGTTGGCAACCGAAGCCCACGGATAACAGAGTGCTTCAACCTGTTCAGCACTTCCGGGTGGGAAGTAAGGATTATATTGTAGCGATTGACAGATTTAAATTTTACATTCTTGACAGGAAAGGAAGTAACAGGGTGGCTGCAAAACAATATTTCCAAGTGTCGGCCAATAACGGTTTCTATCTTGATGTGAGCCGGGGAGATCAACTTGCACGACTGGTTACAACCGATACTTCAGGGAACATAATGCGGGTTTATTTTTCGGGGAAAGTAGAAAAAATCCATGATCGGCGTATAGATCCCGGACATTATTTTATATTTGCTGATCTGGATGGAGACCAAAAAGGGGAATACCTAACCGTTTTCGACAGCACTCTGCATGTGCTGAATCCCTTTATGGAGGAGAGTTTTAGGCTCGAATTCGGTGAAGCGATTTCTTTCCGGCCCATCGTATATAAATTTTCAAGTAAGGATAATAAAATTGGAATCGTTCTTCGAAGTTCGGGAAATATCTATCTTTATAATAATAACGGGACCCTTTACAATGGATTTCCTTTAGAAGGATCGGCACCCTTCAGCATCAGCAGTTTTCCCGAATTGAATGGCAGATTTAACATGATTGTGGGTACCCGGAATAACTTTCTTTACAACTATTCAGTGCAGTGAGGTTGATTATAAAATAGTTTATATGAAAACAAAAGACAAACCATGGAGTAAGGCATTATTGGTTTTTACAGTCATAATGCTCTTAGGGATCAGTTCCTGTTTCGATGACAACTATGATTTTAACAATATTTCGGATGAGTTCGAACTGGCACCGGGCATTTCCCTTCCCTTGGCTTACGGTACACTTCGGCTGAACGAAATAATCAGTGAAGCCGATTTGGACGATTATGTCAAGGAGGATGAAGACAGTTTACTATATATAATATATGAGGAGAATCTGGTCTCTTACCGTGCTTCGGATGTTGTGGATATACCCGACCAAAACTTTATCAATTTCGTAGTTGATTTTGATGTGTCGGTCCCATTTACGTTACCGGTTCCTGTGGGTGAAACCATGCCCGTTCCGATTACCCTTGATAAGTCGGGGGAATTTGTTTTTGATAACGGTGAAAGGATCGATAGTCTGAATCTGTATTCCACCAGCATGCAAGTCGATATTAAATCAAGTTTTCATCATACCGGAGTTTTAACAATTACTTCCGCTGGCATTCTTGTTAACGGAATCCCTTTTAAAAAGGATATTCAAATAAGCAACTCCACAGGGAATTTTGAGGAAAGTTTTATCGATGACCTAACCAATGTCAAGATAGTATTGGATAATTCCAATCCAGACACCACCTATTTGCCCTTGAAATTTGATCTCCTCCTGATAAATTCGGGAGCAAATGTTCTCCCGGAAGAGAGTTGTGAGATTTCGATTTCATTAAAGCAAAATATTTTTTCTTCTTTCTTTGGATATCTTGGTGAATATGACATTCTTGCAAGCACCGGAAGTATCGATGTCTCACTGTTCAATGAGCGGGTTGAGGGTGGGTCTCTGCGATTTGCTGATCCCCGTTTAGCTCTCACGGTTAATAACTCTTACGGCATCCCTTTGCAGATCGAGCTGAGGGATGTGAATATGGTTTCCACAATCAACAGCTCAACAACGCCCATAACCTTTTTTGGAGTTAACCCTTTTGATCTCAGTGCCCCAGAAGTGTCAGAGATCGGGAACTCAAAATATTCTGAAGTCCCAATCAATAACGACAATTCAAATATTGTAGAAGCTATGGAGACTTCCCCGAATCACTTGAATTATAGGGCGTATGCGAAAACCAACGCACTGGGATTGTCGGGGCCTTACAACTTTATAACCGACAGCAGTACCATGGATCTTGGAGTTCAGGTTGTTTTGCCTATATGGGTAAAGGCTGAAGGATTTGCGCTTGAAGACACCCTAGACTTTAACTTTGAAGAAGAGGTTGGCACCGACATCGATATGGTTGAATACTTCCGACTATCCATTGAAACTGATAATGGACTCCCTGTTGAAACTAAACTTCAGGTATATTTTGCGGATGTAAATTACACCATTCTGGATTCTATGTTCAGGGATAGTCAGGTATTGCTGGACCCCGCAACCGTTGGGGCCAACGATAAGGTTAATTCCCCCAAAAACAGGGTCAGCCGCGTAGAATTCAATACCGCCCAGCTGGAGAAAATAAAAAGCACAAAATATGCCTTTGTGAGAGCCTCGGTAAATACTCCTGCCACAGGGACAGGATACTTTAAGTTTTATTCCTATTATGGGATCGACTTTAAGCTAAGCGCAAAGGCCGATATTCGTGTTAACTCAAAAGATTTATAAGCTAATACAGGGATCATGCAAATTACTAAACAAAGTATATTAAGGTTAACGGTTGCAGGGTTTATTCTGTTTACTGTTTTGCCGGGATTTTCCCAGCTTACAAATACTCTATATTTCATGAAGGGAGTTCCTCAGGTTTATCAGGTAAATCCCGCATTTCAGCCCGGCTGCAAGTTTTTTATTGGCTTACCCGGTTTATCCCCTTTGCAGGTTAGGGTTCAGAACCAACCCTTGGTTCTCAATGATATCCTGTATTATAACAGCGAGGAGGGAAAACTTATTACCTTCCTTCATCCTTTGGGAGATAAGGAGGCATTTCTTAATGCATTGAATAAGCGCAATTATCTGAATGCGGATGTTGGGGTTCCGATTGCTTCTATCGGTTTTGGTTCTCCTTCGGGCGGGCGCTTTGTTGCTTTTGACATTACCCAGCGAATCACCACCAATGTCACCTACCCCAAGGACCTGTTCAGACTGCCTATTCACGGCTTGGATTCGGCCATGAACTTCGACTTTGCCGGTTTGGGTGTAAACGCAATGTCGTACACCGAACTGGGGATGAATTTTTCACAGAAAATTGGTGAATTAATAACTGTTGGCGTGAGAGGGAAAATACTTTTAGGTCAGGCTAACCTGTCATTCTCAAAATTTGATGTTACCTTAGCTACCGACGAAGAATCGTGGCTGGTAAATTCAGACGTGCAGATAGATGCAACTCTCCCATTCCTTGATGTGAAATACGATGAGGATGGAATGATAGATTTTGAGAATACCGATGTCATCGCAGATCTTGAGAATAAAATACCGCAGTTGGTGTTTAACCCCAAAAATGTCGGTCTGGCATTGGATTTGGGAGTGGACGTAAAACCAATGGAGTGGCTTCAGGTTTCAGCAAGTGTTGTTGATTTTGGATCGATCCGATGGAAAGATGAGGTGTACAACCTGTCAAATCAGGCTCAATACGACTTTAGGGGATTTGAGGTTTCTGTGGATGAGGATGCTCCTGATCCTTTGGAGGCCTTGGTGGATTCACTTGCGGAAAGCTTCAAATTCAGCTCAACCAACCAGGCTTATCGCACCTGGCTTCCCACTAAACTTTACCTGGGAGCATCTTTTTATGTGCATCCCAAAATAAGTTTTGGAGTCCTTTCGCGCACCGAGTTTTATAAAAAGGATCTTCGCCAGCAATTCACCCTTTCAGCAAACCTTTATCCTATACGAATGATCAGCACGAGCTTCACCTATTCGATTATAGAAGGATCATACAAGAACCTCGGACTGGGACTTGCACTGAAAGCCTTTCCGTTTAATTTCTATATTCTCACCGACACGGGCCCTTCCGTTTATTTTTGGCCAACGGAGGCAAATTATGTGAATTTGAGGATAGGCATGAATCTAATGTTCGGCTGCAAGCAGAAAAAAGGTGTTAAGTACGATTTGCCTTTGGTAAACTGATTTGGTTTTCGGGATTTTTTCAGAGCCGGCTTGTGCAACCACGAAATATTTTGGTTAAAAACATGCGAAAATGTTTGGAGACAAACCGGAATGCTTAACTTTGCAACTTGTTTCTAAAAGAATAAAACCTTGTTAAAGTTTCTCTTAATATTAATTTTGGTATTCCTTGTGATTCGCATGTTCGGACGAATCTTGTTTTCGTCTTACGTTTACACGAACCAGCAGAGCCATCATGAATCCCAGCCCCGACATAAAGAGGGAAGTGTTACCCTGGAAAAAAAGGCCCCTTCCGATAAGCGAATCAGCAAAGACGAGGGGGAGTATGTAGATTACGAGGAAGTCAAGTAGGGCTAGCAAACCAATTATTAGGTTTGCTTATCGCCTGTCTAACATCCCCCTTGAACCTTTTTCTTTGCAGCCTTCTTGACAATCGGTTTTGCAGGAACGTTTCCTTCAGCCCCGGCAGCTACTGGACTGTCTGCTACTCCTCCCCCTAAAGCCATTGAGGCGCCTTTGCGGAAATCGTATTTGGCCAGTTCTTCATCAGGACTTGTAGAAGATGGTGAGGTTGGATTCATAATTGTCTCTGCCCAGAAATTCAAGCCGCCTTGCAAAACATAATTGTTTTTGTAACCAAGTTGGGTTGCTATCATCCAGGCTTCATTCGCGTGAAGGGTTCCATTGGAATAGAGCACATTCATTTTAATATCCTGATCCAAAATATCCTTGAATTCCTCTGAAAGAAGGTCTGGCAAGGGAATGTTAATTGCTCCCGGGAGGCTGAATTTCAGGAACTCATCGGGAGTCCTGACGTCAATAAGCTGAAGATTTGGATCTTTCTGCACCAACATATCGGCTACGGCATCGGGCGAAAGGAACTGGGATGAAGCTGTTGCTTCGATCAGCATTTGGGAAGCATCAAGTTTATATGGATGCGTTGTATCCTGCGGTACTGCGGCAATTATCAGCCCAAGTGGGACGATAAAAAGTGCCAGTAATAATCGTGGATTCATGGTTTTTGTTTTTGTTATGTTTTTCTTTGTTTTGAGATGATGCCAGAGCGTAGAGGTATAACCTCCGCATCAATTTACAACTTTTTAGTATTCCGGCTGAGGGAATTTTTTCTCTGCCCATTCCCCAACCCAGAACATTCCAAGAGCCACAAGGATTACCCCGAAGGCAAAAATGCCATCCGAAAGGCCTAGAGCGGAGCTGATTTTTGGATCTCCCAGGAACTTTGCTTTGAAGAACTCTTCCCATAATGGGTAGCCTTCGGCAAAGATAAGAACGCCTAGAAACAATCCCCCGATAAAAACAAAGGCATCGATTTTACCGATAGATGCTCCACAGAAACTGGTTCCGGGGCAGTAACCGCCCATGATAAAGCCTATACCCATAATTACACCTCCCCCGATTGCGGAATACAGATAGGTTGGGTTAACATAGACCATATCGAGGTCGATCCAGCCAAAAAGGCTAAAGAACAAAAGTCCAAGCATTGCAGTGATGGCAGCTGTGAAAAATACCTTAAGCACAACTGTGTCGTAGCCGTAGAAAACCCCGGCGAGTTTGCGGCTTGAGGAGAAGCCGCTGCTTTCGAGCACAAAGCCAAATCCGATGCCGATAATAAAAGCCAGAAGCAGATTGGTGTCGGCCGATATATGATCGTATGATACTAAGGGTCCCATAGTAGATTTTTTTAAGGTTAAATCCAGTTTTTTCTGAAGAAATAAGCCATTGCAAAGGCAGTTCCGAAGATTGCAGCCATAGTAATAAAGCCGCCCATCGACATTACCCCCATTCCAGTAAGTGCAGAGCCGCTTGTGCAACCCCTTCCCAGCTGGGAGCCAAAGCCAAAAAGAATTCCTCCTGCCAGTGCAAAGGCGAGTCTTCTTCGTGAGGTTATTTTTGGGGAATGTTCCACTTTTAGTTTTAACCTTCCTGCCAGTGCACCTGAAAGGAAGCCTCCAACGATTACCCCCATCATTTCAAAAACAAGCCACGACTTCATGGGTTTTTCCCCATGTGAGGCAGCCTCTTCCTGGTAAAATTTTGTCTTTTCAGTATGTGCGGGCGCAACAGCGTCAACTGTTGCAACAATTGTGCTTTTGATGGCCCCACTGGCACCAAGACCCCGGCCTGAAACAAAAAACGCTGCCAGCAAAACTAAGCCCAGAAGAACTCCGCCCAGATAAGGATTAATATATCCGGCGGTTTTTGAGGTTTGTTCTTTTTTAACCATTGTATTTTAAGTTTAAAGATTTCCAAATAGTACTTTTTACTAGTAAAGCCACCTGCTAGCCTGCCCCGCAAAAGTCCAGATAAACCGGAACAGCAGTCCTCCGGCAATAACCAAAAGAGCAGGGATTAAAACAGGGATTTTGTAATTTCTCAGTTCCAGGAATTCAAGAATCCCAGGCAATATCATTCCAAAGAATACTACCAGAATCCAGAAAGGCGCAGTGTATGGCCCTCCAAGAAACAGGTTGGCGGCGTCGATCTGAACTTGGGTACTGGCCAGAAATCCCATGAAAATATGAATAATAAGAAACAGCTCTATCCCGATTAACATCAAGTCAATTTTTGAAAAACTGTGGCGTTCTTTTTGGCTCTTTGCCATGATAATATTCAGTGCGGCACCGGTTGACAAGCCAGAGGTCAGGAATAGTGGGCCAAGTATGGAGGTGTTCCATAAGGGCCGAGCGTTAAATGCCGAAAACAAGATTCCGGTGTAAATTCCCAGAATCAGGGAGTAGATGACCATAATCCATGCAAGGATTTTTTTGTGGGAAATAAAAAAGGCCTCTGTTGTATCCAACCAGGCATAGGGCCATTTCCATTTGGGGAACGACTTTTTCAGATGAATGGCTGCCCAGATGAAGGAAACCGGCGTTACAACCATCAATACCCAGGCACCCCACGACATGGGCGACTCGAGCCTTATGGTTGTGTAAAGTCTCCAGAAATACATTTTGTGGTTAAGATCGGCAAAAAGAGCCAATAATCCGATAACCAGAAGGAAGGGCACAACCATGGGGGTTTTCTCTATTGCCGAGGGAAACTCTTTTTCCTTACCCAGGATCGTGTAAAGTCCTGCAAAGAAGAGAATTCCAGCTGCTAATCCCCCGAGAAAAAGATAAAGGGGGATTTCCCATGCCCAGATGGTTAGCTGGGGGTCGATGGAGGCATTCATTCTGCCGCTTATAATGAGTTCTTCTCTCATGGTGTTGTTTTCAAAAATTTGTTCCTCTCCAGGCCCGTCGGGCGAAGAGGAAGATTTTCATTCAGTTTGATGTCCTTACCGCCTTACCGGTTTCGGATTTTTCCATGTACCATGAACATGTAAATGGATTCAGATTTAGTAACAATATCCTCAAATTAAAAAATATAGCTGGGGCTTTGTTCCTGCTTCGGGGATCAGTGTCTTGTGCTTCCGGGTTTTTAAAACCATCGAAACAGCGCTGGTCGGATCGTCCAAATCGCCAAAATACATGCATTTCGTAGGGCAGGTAGCCACACAGGCCGGCAGTTGTCCTTTTTTAACCCGGTGCATGCAAAAAGTACACTTGTCTACATATCCGTCGGGATGAGGATAACGTGCATCATAAGGACAGGATGTGATGCAGGCGCCGCAGCCGATGCACTTCTCAGGGGTAACCATTACAAAGCCTCCCTCCAGGATGTGGCTGGCACCGGTGGGACAGCAGCGAACGCAGGGAGCGTTGTCGCAATGATTGCACCTTTCGGAACGAAGTTCGAGTTCCAGCTGTGGGTAGGTACCGTCAACAACCTCCACGATCCAATCCCTGCAATAGCCTATGGGAACGTTGTTTTCGGTTTGACAGGCAACCACACAGTCGCTGCAGCCGACACATTTTTTGGTATCAACAGCCATTGCATATCTCATGATAAGGCCTCCTCTGGTTTTTCGGTTAAGAAGGTAACAAAATTGCCGCGCATTCCTGTACCCCCCATAATCGGGTCGGTCATAACATTGGTGATTAACTCGGTATCGCTCACGCCCTTGCCGTATGTTCGGCTAAGCTGCTTGGTAGCGTGACCGAATCCATGAACCATATAGACCGAGTCCCAGCGGATGCGCTCGGTGATCCTTACCTTAATTGAGAAATTTGATTTTTTACCATCCTGATTCTGAAGCCAAACGGGTTGGTTATGGGTCAATCCCCATTCCTTTGCTACTTTCGGGTTAACCCACAAGCTGTTTTCATCCATCAGGTCGTTGAGGTTTGGGTTGTTGGAGGTACGGCTAAAGGTATGCATAGGGGCACGACCGTAGTTCAGGCGGTAGAAGCCCGAGGGTGGTTCCGGATGAGGGGTATAAACTGGCACCGGATCGAAGCCCTCATCAGCGAAGGCGGTTGAGTAAAGTTCGATTTTACCGGTGGGAGTTGAAAATTCATGTTGTTCGCCAGGAGTGAAATACAGATCATCTGCTTCGCGTTCAAAAGTTTTAACCCCGATTTTTTGCATTTCCTCCAACGAAGAACCCATTTGCCTGAGTTGCCAATCGAGATAATCCTCCAACTTTTCAAAGGGGAAAAACTCGAGAAGGCCCAAACGTGAAGCAAGTTCCCGGGCCATCCAATAAGCTGATTTTGTGTTGTCTTTTGGCTCAAATGCAGGCATTCGAAGTGCAATGGAGGGTTTTCTGTGCGGACTCACGCGTATGCTGTCATATCTCTCCAGATAGGTGCATTCGGGAAGAACAACATCAGCCCAGCTTGTAATCTCCATGGGCATGGTGTCGATGGCCACCATCAGGTCGAGATGTTTGATTGCCTCAATGGTTTTGGCCTGATCGGGGAAGGTCATGATCAGGTTGGTGCCATAAACCAGCCATGCTTTAAAGCTGAAATCTCGCAGTTCCGCAGGAATGGTGGCATCGCAGATTTTTGAGGATACCGACTCGTCGGCCAGGTGAAACTGTCCGGGAAAAGCATCTCTCCAGGTTGTTTTTGGGGTAGGGAAAGGCGGATGAGGGTATGAAGGCAATACTGATGTAGAGGGATTGTAGAATCCGCCTCTTCGGCCCCAAGAGCCAAGCAAGGCGTTAAGGATTGCAACTGCCCTCAGCCTCTGAGTGTCATCGCCATACCAGGTTACATGCCTGCCTGGGTGAATGATTACGGCGGGAGAGACATTGAACATTTCCTTAGCCGTTTTGCGGATTACGTCAGGCTGAATACCGGTAATTCCATAGGCCCATTCAGGTGTCATGCTGCTGACATGGGCTTTTAAAAGATCGTAACCGTACGTGTTCTTTTCCACATAATCTTTATCGATCCAGTTTTCTGTTGTCAGCACATTTATCCAGGATAATAGCAAAGCCAGATCGGTTGCGGGTTTTATGGGGAGCCAGTATTTCGATTTGCTTGCGGCAACCGAAAACCGGGGGTCGACGGTTATGATTGCGGCCCCTTTATCAATGGCATCCGACATCTCCTGAACCTGCCCGTTGTGCATATTCTCTCCAATATGAGATCCGATAAGCACAAGGCATTTTGTGTCGCGTATGTCAGTTCTCTCGGGGGATTCGATGGCTTCACCGAAAGTATTTATAAAGGCAACTTCCCTGGGACCGCGACACTGGGCATAGGAGGGAGCGGCAATGTTTGTTGAGCCATATGCTTTAAGAAGGTCCCCAAAATATTTCCCTCCCGATCCGTGGTTCATCAAGGCAACGCTTTCTGGGCCATAGTCTGAGGCTATAGATTTCATTTTTTCTGCAATCAGATCAAGTGCTTCTTCCCAGCTGGCTTCTCTGAACTTGTGCTCTCCACGCTCCCCGATACGGATAAGTGGGGTCTTTAACCTGTCGGTGTCGTTGTAAATCCCGACGCCGCCCGTACCCCTGGGGCAAAATCTTCCGTTACTGTGTTGATCTTCATCGTTTCCGGTGATTTTCCAGATGCTGCCATCTTCCCTTTTATATACCCAACCTGCACATTTCCAGAAGCAAATCTCGCAATACGTGGGAGTTCTTGTGAGATTGATTTTCATATCTCCCGTTGCTTCTTTTAATCCGGAAAAGTCGGTAATGTAAGCTAATGCGGAGAAGCCGACACTCAAGCCTCCCAACCCTAAGGCTGTTGTTTTTAGAAATTGTCTTCGCGACCCCATATCCGAGATATTAATTACTTAAATAACAACACTATGGATTCTGCTTTTGAAAAAGCCCGAGTAAATTTATCAAAAATATAATAATCTATATATATGGAACAACATATGCAGAGTTCCAGGGATTGTCATTCGAATGTAAATGCCAATAAATCAGACAACAACATATTATTTAGACTAAAACTGAATTATCAGGCGGTATGGTTTGCTGAGAAAGCAGGGTAGTATGAAATTGGAAATCAGCCAGTGCTTTTTCAAAAAGCCCGGCAATTGATAGATTTGAGAATGACAAAACTCGCAATGATTTTTTTGTTTTCTAGCAGCCGCCCTTGATTTTCGACACTTTAGCGACAACCGGCTGGGTCGAGTTTTTCAAAGCTTCGACAAGTGACTGCATATCGGTTGAAGCCTTATTCCTGAATTGATACGAGTTATGTTCTTTTTTGCTTGCGTCCGGTCCCGGTGGTGTTAATTCGAAAAACATCTTCCTGAAATCCTGGCTGGATTCGGAGAGGATAAAGTTTTCTGCGCTTCCAATAATTCCGGCCTTAAGGAAAGCTTTATTTACGCTTTGCGCATCATCCCCATAGAAATAGTTGGTCTTATGCTTCTGATCCAGAATTTCCTTCCATTCCCGGTCTTGCATTTTTTCAAAAGGTATGTTTATTGCGAAAGGGAGATGATACGACTTGAATGATTCGGGGTCTCTTGTGTCGATGATATTAATACGATAGTAATTAGTCACTATTTCATGAGCCAGTTTATCGGCGGGCACAAGCATGTTGGTGAAGTCGGTACGTTTCAGTTCTTTGGAAATTCTGGTTTCAATTCTGCTTTGGCTATCGGGCAAAAAGGCAACAATAGCTAATAAAATGAAAGCAAAGCCGATGGCGGAGGAGTAATATATGGCTTTTTGTTTAGTGACGCTCGAATTCACATTATTTACGCGGTTCTCGATAAGACCTGTTACATAAAATGCTGCGAACGCTATGGCTGAGAGAAGTATTGCGAAAACGATTTTCGACATGCCGAGCTGTTCGTTAATAAGTACAGGGCCCCAGGACTCGGCGATATAGATTTTCTCGAATAGGGGGAACCCCTCGATAAATACAAAAACACCAAGGGCCGATCCAAAGACAAAAGCCAGTCCGTCGAGTTTCCCTATAGATGCCGCACAAACACTGGTTCCCGGGCAAAAGCCACCGATAATAAAACCAATGCCCATAATGGCTCCTCCCACAAGTGCGGACCAGAGGAATGTTGGGTTTATGTAGATGAGGCTCAAATCGAGCAAACCCCAATGGGAAAGCAACAAAACGCCGATCATACCGGTGACTCCCGCAGTGAAAAACACCTTGAGAACAGTGAAATCGTAACCGTAAAAAAGTCCCACGAGCTTTTTGGTTGAGGAAAAACCAGCCTGCTCGAGAACAAATCCGAAACCGATTCCGGCAATCAGGGCAATGATAAGATTGAATTCACTACCAATAATAAAAGGTACTAAAGGTCCCATGAGTAATTATTTTAACCAAAGTTTTCTGAAAAAATACGCAAATGAATAGCCTGATCCGAATATCGCGAGCATGGTAATTATCCCACCAAACGACATTACTGCCATTCCGCTGAGAGCGGCACCGCTGGTGCAACCTCGTCCAAGCTGCGAACCGAACCCAAAGAGTGCGCCACCGATAATGGCAGCAACAATGCGGGTTTTGTTGGTTATGTTTGGTCCTCTTTCAAGCTTTATTCCCACACGGTTGGAAATTACCCCTGAAAAAAATGCACCAATAATTACACCAATGACTTCAAAAACAAGCCAGTCTTTGAGCGGACCCCCGGGGTGCTCTTTGTTATAGTCGTTTATGGAGGGCGTGTTGGCTGAGTGCTCAGGGGCAACAGCAACCACAGCAGAGAGAACTACGCTTTTAACAGCGCCGCTGGCACCTAAGCCACGCCCGGTGACGTAAATGGTTGCCAATAAAACCAGGCCGAGCAAAAAGCCGGCCAGGTAAGGATTCATGTATTTCTGCGAATTCATTATGCTGTTTGGGTTTTATCGTTTTTGGGAGTAATATCGATATGTTCCTCTTCGAGTTCCTCAAAGCCGGTAATCATTGCTTTGATATTGGAAGTGGGAGTTTTACCGGTAGTTGTCATATAAACATGCACAACCAGAAAAATCATCAGCAAGAAAGCTCCAAGGGTGTGCCAGAAAGCAATACTGGCAAGAGGATATTCCTCGATTACAACCATGTTGTTTTGGTCGAAAGTCTTATAAAGCAAATAGAAAATCCCGGAGATGATTGTTATGGGTACCAAAATAACTTTAAAACCGAGGTAGACGATTCGCTGTAGAGGATTGAGTTTACTCAGGCCTGTTTTTTCGGTGGGATGCGGATCCCCTTTAAAAATTCCTGAAATATAGTAGATTATTTGTTCCTTGAGTTTATCGGTGGTGGGGATGTATTGCCTCCATTCGCCGGTTGTCAGATGCCAGAAAATGGAAAAGGTAATCAGAGCGATTAGCATCCAAGAGGCAATTCTATGAAATTCGGCTGCTTTTTCAAATCCGAATATGTCCAATGTTCCGTGTACCTCAAATCCTGTTACTGCAAGAAAAATGATCAGCGATGCCTGAGTCCAGTGCCAGAAGCGTTCAAAACCTTTGTAGATATATACTTTATGCATGTTCGTTTATTTTATTGGGAAGACTTTTCATGTAAGAAGAATCTAAGCTGCGTCAGGCTCATCCTCATCGTAGTTGATAACCTGCTTTTCAAATTTGTCTTTAATTACGTTATATAGCATCCGGATGATTGCATGACCGAAAACTGCGGCAAGCGTTAGCAGAAAAGTCCAGTAACCAAAAAAATCAAGTGTCTTATTGTAGTCGCGACCCGGAACGTAAAAGCCCGAAAGATTTGCCAGCCTGCCATTGTCACGGGTATGACATTCGGCACAACTAACAGATTTTTCTTTTGGTGAAACCATATGGTTTATTGGCCAGTACATCTCAGTTTTTACGAAACCGTATTCCCCGCTGAAAGCCAGACCCGATTGCTTCATTCCTGCTTCTGCTGCTTCAACCCATTTGAAATCCTGCCAAAAGGCACTGTCACCATCATTTTCCCCATGAAGTTTGGGCTGAATCAGGCGATTGTAAACTTTATCATAAATCTGATCCCCCACATGAATCTTAACAGGTATGATTTTTGATTTCCGGTCGTTGTGCGAACCATATAAAGTATTCATCTTAACAGGGATCGATTGAATCGTATCGCCTAAAAGGTACTGATCGGCCGTGCCGTTAAACCAGATATAATCGGGTTTAACATTCCGTTCCCAGACAAAAGAACCCTTTATTGAAAGGTAGCTGTGGTTTCCAAGTGAATCGTCGATCTCGTAGGGCTCGCCATCTTTCAGCTTTCCGGCATCCGACCAGTTCCAGGCCATTTTGGTGGAATTGACTTTAGCATATTCCGGAATGTGGCAAGTCTGACAAGCGATCTTCGAGCCATGCCGGTTCAGCATATTGCTCAAATGGGGAGAAGAGCTGTGGCATTGCTCACAGGTTGAGCGGTTCGAGTTTTCTGTCGATACCGAATAAAGTTTTCCCAGAATCTGGTGATTTTTTGCCGAGTGGCAGGCCACACATTCCATGTTCATTCCGTTTGCAGCCATATGAACGTCAACATCGCGGTCGCACGATAAGTGAGCGCTTTCGAGATCTCCATGTTTCACGTTATTTCCGCCTCCGCCAAAAAAGTGGCATGAGCCACAATTGCTTTTCTTTGGTGACCCCACACTCTGCGCAACAGCTTCCAGGTTTACGGTACGATCGGGATATCCCGCCATGGCCGATCCTTTGAGATATTCTTCACTGTTGTCGTGACATACCATACAATCCACATTACGGGCATTATCAAAGTCGAAGGAATTGTTGTTCATCCCAAATCCGATATGGCATTTTGCACAGGACTTTTCGTTGGAATTCGTCCCGATGCAAAAATTATTCATAACGTTCTTCTTTCCCGAAGATGAAATTCCCCGCCCCTCAACATACGATACCCGTTCCCAATTCCAGTGGGATGAAGCCATTACCTCAAGGTGGGTTTCGGTATGGCAGGATATACAAGCCTCGGTTACTTCCTGTGGGGTTTTGAAATCCTTATGCAATGCAGGAAGCTTCGTGTGGTCCACAGAGGGGATATCTTTTAACGCATATTCGTGCTTTAGTTCCTCAAGCTTTAAATTGTAACCGTCTTCCTTGTGCAGAACATTCACCAAAACAAGGGCCGAAACGACAATAAATATAACTAGCAGTAAATTCCTGAGCATGTTGCTGTTTTTTTTCCAGATTATACCAAATGGGGTATAAAAGAGGGGTGATGTATTTGTTTTTGAAAAATAAATACAAATATATCGATATCTAAATATATAATTCTTTGGATGTTGGCTATTTCTTCATGTCCTTAAACATTTGGACTAATGGTGGCGAATTAAAATGTTGTTAAACAATGAGATGTGATTTATAAGGTTCAATAATTTATAATAAATCTTAATAATAATTTTGCCGGGTTAGATTGCAGTAAATAGGTTTCAGGGGGGAGGATAATGTATAGCAAAGTTTTATTTTCCGGGGATAATTGGCGGTAGGGAAAGGAGCTCGTCAGGATTATTAACGTTCATAAAAGTTGCAGGAGGCAGGCCCGGGATTTTCACGAAGTTTGTTTTAGCAACTTTCAGTATTTCCTGCATTTTGTATTGTTTTGACTGAATCATTTTTTCCATGACCAGGAGTACCGCAGCGGAGTAAATCCCAATAAGCGGCTCGGGTTGTCCTTGGTGGTTCAGGGCAACTGTTATTTCATATCCTTGAGAGTTCTTCAGGAGAGTTTGAATAATGTCAATAGTAATGAGAGGAAGGTCGCAGGGAAGAACAATTGCAGAGCTGAGGCGGATATTTTTAAGACAAGAATAAATTCCTCCAAGTGGACCGAGATTTGGCATTTCGTCTTCGATACGCCTGTAATTAAGGTTATCCAGGACAGGATTGGAGGAACTTATTAGGATATCCCCCGAGAAAAAGCTTAAGACGGATAAGCTGTATTCGTAAAGATTACGGTTTCCGTATTTCACAAAAGCTTTGTCAATGCCCATTCTTGTGCTTTTTCCTCCAGCCAGAAGAATCCCGGAAACAGTATCGGAAGCTTTGTTCATGGTGAGCAGAATGGGTGCGTGCAAAAATCGGACTAGATTCTGAGTTTCTTTGCCAGATTGGTGGCGAACACAAAATCGTTCAGCTCCTTGCAGTCGGTATTTAATATATCGTTATTGCTGCCTTCCCAGATTTTTTTCCCCTCATAGATAAAAACCACTTTATCACCGATTTCCATAACTGAGTTCATGTCGTGGGTGTTGACAATTGTGGTAATATTAAATTCCTCAGTTATATTCTTGATTAAGTTATCGATTACGATTCCGGTTTGTGGGTCGAGCCCTGAATTCGGTTCGTCGCAAAAGAGGAACTTCGGGTTTAGTGCGATGGCACGTGCGATTGCAACTCTTTTTTTCATACCGCCACTGAGTTCGGAAGGGTAAAGCGAATTGACATTTGTGAGGTTTACTCTTGCCAGGCAGAAGTTAACCCGGTCGAGTTTGTCGGAAAAACTCAGATCTGTAAACATATCCAGAGGCAGCATCACGTTTTCCTCAACAGTAGAAGAGTCGAAAAGTGCGGCTCCCTGAAAAAGCATTCCGATTTCTTTTCGGATTTCCTTTTTCTGTTTGAAATTCAGAGCATTGTATTGTCGGTTGCCATACCAAATTTCACCCTTGTCAACGGAGTGAAGTCCTACAATCGATTTCAGCAGAACCGTTTTTCCCGATCCGCTCTGTCCGATAATCAGGTTGGTTTTACCCTGTTCGAATATCACACTAACGTCATCGAGGACGATTTTGTCGTCGAATTTTTTGGTAAGATTTTTTACCTCGATCATGACAGAATGAGTTTGGTAAGGATTAAGTTAGCAAGTAAGACGAGAATAGAGCTGTAGACAACCGCTTTGGTGCTGCTTCTGCCTACTTCAAGTGCGCCTCCCTGTGCGTAATACCCCTGATATGCAGACATGGTAACAATAATAAAGGAATAGAAAACGACTTTTGTAACCGAGTAGCCGATATAATGGGGATAGAAAATATATTGAATACCATATATGTAGTCGCTTGGGGAAAGGATATCGGTTAGCAGGCAGGTTAAATATCCCCCAAAAATTCCAACAAACATGCTAAGCAGGGAAAGAATTGGGAAGAAAAACACTGCGGCGACGATTTTTGGCAAAATCAGGTAAGATGCGGCGTTTACCCCCATAATTTCCAAAGCGTCAATTTGCTCTGAAACCCTCATGGTTCCTATTTCCGAGGCAATACTCGATCCCACCTTGCCGGCAAGAATAAGGGCAACCATGGTGGATGAAAACTCGAGAAGGAGGGAGTCTCTTACTGTAACTCCAACCAGATATCTTGGCAGGAGAGGGTTTTCAAGGTTGTAATTTGTTTGGATTGTGATTACAGCTCCTACGAATATCGAAATAATGACAACAATCCCAAAGGAATTAATTCCTAATTTTTCTACCTCACGAATCGTCTGCCTGTAATACAAGATATATTTCTCAGGCTTGGCAAAAACTTTTGAGAGTAATACGAAGTATTGTCCAGCGTGTTCTAAAAACTTCATAGTGTCCAGTTTGATGCAAAAGTATGAATATTATCGATCAATCCGAATCGATTCTTAAAACAATCGGGGTGAAGGTTTGGAATTGAAAAAAGCAGTATCTTTATTTTTTTAATTTTTAAAGATAAAGCATTTCATGAACAATCATCAGTATTGCATTATAATGGCTGGGGGTATTGGCAGCAGGTTTTGGCCACTCAGCAGAACCAGCATGCCAAAGCAGTTCCTTGATATTCTGGGTGTAGGGAAAACATTGTTTCAGCAGACCTATGAGCGCTTCAGTAAAATCATTCCTGCGGAGAACATTTACATTGTCAGCAATGCAGAGTACAGCGGTATTATAGAAGCTCAAATCCCCGGGATCAAGCGCGAGAATATACTTTCTGAGCCCTACCGGCGTAACACGGCTCCCTGTATTGCTTATGCTGCCTACCGTTTAAAGCAGATAGATCCGGAGGCTGTAATGGTTGTTGCCCCTTCCGATCATCTAATCCTCAAGGAAGAGAAATTCCTCAGTCAGGTATCTGCAGGGCTTGAATTTGTTGGATCCCACGACGCCCTACTAACACTGGGGATGGATCCGAGCCGTCCCGAGACCGGATATGGTTATATTCAGGCAAACGGTGAAAACTCTATTGAAACCGGTGGCAATTCTTTCAGAAAAGTAAAAACATTCACTGAAAAGCCAGATATTAAATTAGCTCATATATTTTTGAAAAGTGGAGATTTTTATTGGAATTCCGGGATTTTCTTCTGGTCCGTTCAAAACATTGTTCAGGCTTTTGAGTCCCATCTCCCCGAAATAAGCAACTCTTTTGAAGAGGGAAAACTGGTTTACGGAACTCTTGAGGAAAAGACCTTTATTGAGAAGACCTATGCGGGATGCAAAAATATTTCCATCGATTATGGGATAATGGAGAAGGCTGATAACGTTTATGTTTTAACAACCGATATTGGCTGGTCGGATTTGGGAACATGGGGCTCTCTCTTTGATCAGAAAGAAAAAGACCAAAACGGCAATGCCTTGATCGGTAAAAATATTTTTGTTTATGACGTGAACGAATCCCTTGTTAGAGTTTCAGGGGAGAAGCTTGTCGTTTTGCAGGGGCTCGAGGGGTATATCGTTGTACAGAGTGATGATGTGCTGCTGGTATGTAAGAGAGACGAGGAACAAAGAATCAAGCTGTTTGTTAATGATATTAAAATAAGCAAGGGGGACGGGTTTATCTGAGACTCGGAAAATCGAGATGTAAATCAACAGGCCTGCAGGCCGTAAAAACAGATCTTTTTCTTCCTCAGGCAGAATTAAGCTTAGCGATAAATGGAACTAAGAGGATACTACACGATAGGATTGCTGATACTTTCTAATGCATTCATGACGCTGGCCTGGTACGGCCACTTGAAATTCCGTGAATTGCGATGGTTTGAGAACCTCGGTTTATTTTCGATAATAATGATTAGTTGGGGAATCGCCCTCTTTGAATACTTCGCACAGGTTCCCGCAAACCGGATCGGCTTCAGCGCAAACGGAGGCCCCTTTTCGCTGGTTGAGCTAAAGGTTATTCAGGAGGTTATAACCCTGATAATTTTTGCAGGTTTCACCCTGATTTTTTTCAAGGAAGAGGTGCTGCGTTGGAATCACTTGGTGGGATTTGCGTTCCTGGTGCTTGCCGTCTACTTTATTTTCAAGAAATAAGATTACTTGGTGAGGAAGAGGCTGATTATCCAATAGATACCGGCACTCATAAGCATGGTTCCAGGAATAGTGAAAACCCATGCAATCACAATGTTTCCGGCCACACCCCAGCGAATCGATGAGACCCGCTTAGTAAGTCCAACGCCCATAATTGAGCCGGTTATTGTATGTGTGGTGCTGACAGGAATTCCTGCAACAGCGCTGCCGATTAATGTCAAAGCCCCTGCGGTTTCTGCGCTGAATCCCTGTACCGGTTTTAAATGGGTTAGTCCGCTGCCCAGGGTTTTGATAACCTTTTTACCCCCTGCCAGGGTGCCTAATGCGATCATCCCGTAACTAGCAAAAATAACCCAGGTTGGCACATAGAATTCCGTTCCAAGGTAGCCGGTACTAAAAAGCAGTATGGCAATAATCCCCATTGTTTTTTGTGCATCGTTGGATCCGTGTCCCAAACTGAAAACGGCAGAAGACAATAACTGCATAAACCTGAAAAGCTTATCAACCTTTCGGGGGTGTGCGTTTCGGAACACCAGCATGGTTATGATCATGATGAAGTATGAAAGAACCAGTCCGATTAAGGGAGAAAGAACAATAAAGAGTAAAACTTTTGTGATACCGGCCGATAAAATGGCTGAAGTTCCCCCAACCACAAGTGCCGGACCCATCAATCCCCCAATCAGGGCATGAGATACGCTGATTGGCATTCCTAAACGTGTACAGGTGAAAACCCAAATAATGGCTCCCAAAAGGCCTCCTAAAATTACATACTCGTTAATAATACCGGGATCAACAATTCCTTTTCCAATTGTTGTGGCTACCTTGACTCCGAAAAAAAACACAGCTGCGAAATTGAAGAATGCAGCCCAGGCAACAGCCATCAAGGGAGATAGAACTTTTGTTGAAACAATGGTGGCAATCGAATTGGCCGCATCATTCATACCGTTCAGAAAGTCGAATAGCAAAGCAATGATGATCGTGATAATTACAATTGTAAGCATAAAAGCGAATTAAGATACTTTGAGTATTATCGTTTTCAATATGTTCGATACTGCTTTAATACAATCAGCAGTGTCTTCCATATTTTCAAGCATTTCCTTTTGCTTTATCAACTCAATGGCATCCTTTTCTTTTTTGAACAGGCTTGAAATAGTGGAGTGGTATAGATCATCGGCTTCTTTCTCCAGATCGGATATCTTTTTGCACGCTTTTAGAATCTTGTTTGGCTTTTTCAGGTCGTGCAATTCTTTAATGGAGATATTGAGCTGCTCAGCACTCTTTGATATCAGCTTTGCAAATTCCTTAAACTCGGTGGGTATTTCTTTGGGACGGTAAAGCCTGATTCTCTGTGCAACCCCGTTTATAAGGTTAATAACTTCATCGAGAGTAGTGGTAAGGTGGTTGATGTCTTCCCGGTCGAAGGGAGGTACAAATGATTTGTCGAGATCATCAAAAATTTTCTGAGCAACCTCATCGCCTTTGTTTTCAATATCTTTTATTACTTTAAAAAGATCTTTTTGCTTTACCGGATCATCATGTTCAAATATCGTTAGCTGTGCAGCTGATGCTTTTACTATTAAATCGGACATATTAACAAACATGGGAAAGAACTTCTTGTCGATAGGAACGAGTTTTTGGAAAAATGTGTTGACGCTCATAGAATTATAAATTGATATTTTCAAATACTTGGCGATATTAGGTATTTAATATTAAGCCAATGTTAACTAAAAATAAATTATTGATGCTGTTGAGTATGCGGATTTTCGTTACGACATAGCTACTCCACCGGAAACAACGAATTTCATAGCCTCTGTTGGGGCCATGTTGAGTGCCCTGACATGTTCTGCAGGAACGATAAACATCTCCCCTGAGAAATTATAGGAATGGGGAAAATATACCGCTACCTTGTCTTTTATTCCCAAACTGCTAAGGTCTTCCTGGGTTAAAAAGCCTACCTTTTCGAGTTCTGAAATAGTATTTACCTTTACCAAAACGGGTTGAGTGAATTTCTTTTCCTTGCCCACAAAAGCAGAAAGCAAATCGCGTATCGACGAGTAAATCAGTTTGAAGAGGGGGGCCCTTTCCATCAATTTTTCAATCACGCGACGAATCGGAGTCCCGAGAATGGATCCACCTATCATGCCCAGAATGGTAATCATCACAAACAGCAGCAATATTCCCAATCCGGGTTACGTTAAAAAGTAAGACAATCGCGTAAACCGTAAGCCCCAGCGGTGCAACATAAAGTAGACCCTGGAAAAAAAATCCAAGTAGTTTTTTCATTATTATTTGTGTTTCCTAAGTTCTTCTTTCTTTGCTTTTGGCAAACTTGCCACAATCAATTCGTAGGAGTGTGTGATAAGCGAGGAGACAAGGTTTTTCTTAAGACTCCCATCCATAACAATCGTGTTCCAATGTTGCTTGTTCATGTGATATCCTGGCAGAATTGCCGAAAATTCCTCCCTAAGAGCTATTGCTTTTTCGGGATCGCATTTCAGGTTAATACGCGGTTCGCCGCTTAGGTTCACAAGCGCGAATATTTTGTTCATCACTCTGAATACCAGAGTGTCGTCGCCAAACGGCATGTCTTCGGTGACTCCTTTCAACGACAGGCAAAATTCCCGGATTTCTTCAATATTCATAAGTGTTTCAAGAATACATGAGAATGCAAATTTAGACATTTATTGCATACTTGCAGCAACAGATCGTTTTGAAACTATATCGCTGCATTTATTGCCAATTACCAGTTTACCCCGGGAATAAAGGCGTTTTCGATGTGTTCTATTTCGGTTCCTTCCCCCGAGAACGTAACAACCACAAGGTCAAAGCGGGTTTCTTTCTCTATCCCGAATTTGTTGATGTAGGCCTCCGCCGCATCCACAATGAACCGCTGCTTTCCTCTTGACAAGAGTTCATCGGCAGTTACTCTGTCCCTGCCGAATCGGCTCTTTACCTCAACAATAACAAGCATATCGCTTTTTTCCGCAACAATATCAATTTCTTTCTGGAAAAACCTCCAGTTGCGGTGCAGGATGCGAAATCCTTTGGATGCCAGGTATTCTGCCGAAAGGTCTTCAGCTTCCCGGCCTTTGTCGTTATGTTCAGCCATTTTTAACAGATTTGAATGCAACTATTTTCTTGAAAAAGCAACCGTCGAGCGGTTTGCTTCTACTCTTAATTGCATTTGCCTGCCAAAAATCAGCGTCCGATTGTCGTTTTGATGGCCGGAGGGGAAAGAAAACGCTACCGGGAAATTGAATTTCTCCACAACCTCCGAAATAATGTCCTCATAGTTTTTTCCAAAGGGAATGGCATTGTCCTTCAAATCGGTAAAGCCTCCGATTACCAAAGCCTTGATATTATTGAGCGACCCGCTGTGAAGAAGGTTTAACATCATCCGGTCGATATGATAAAGATATTCGTCGATATCCTCAATAAATAATATTTTCCCCCTGAGATCGGGATAAAAGGTGGTGCCATTTAAACTGTAAAGAATCGAAAGATTTCCTCCACTCAATTCACCTTTAGCCTCGCCCTCCCGGTTTCCGGAAAACCCCGGAAAGCTATATTCCAGAATTTCACCGAACAGAGCTTTTCGGAGGCTTTCTGCCGATACTTCAATTTCAGGGTTGCCAGGTTTGTAGGTCAGAGGCATTAAGCAATGAAGACTCTCGGTGTTCAGGAATTTGTTCAGGTAGCAATGAAATACGGTAATGTCGGAAAATCCTGCAATCCATTTCGGGTCCTTTTCGAATTTTGAGAAATCGATAAGACGAAGGGTTCTCAGTGAACCATAACCGCCCCGAGCGGCAAGAATGACTCTTACCTGCGGGTCGTCAATCATGTCCTGAAAATCAGAAGCACGTTCCTCATCGCTTCCCGAATACTGGTTGCTGGCCCCAAAAAGGTTTTTGGAAAACTTGTACTTTAAGCCCCATGATTCCAGGAGAGTTGTAAATGCAACAACCTCATTGGGACTGACTTTTCGGGCAGGAGCAACTATACCAACAGTATCTCCGGGTTTTAGGTATTGGGGAGTAATCATAATGGACGCAAATTAGGAATAATACTGGATTAAGACAACGGTATGCAGGTGAAAAAACAAGCGTTATCAGAGAGGGATGTTTGCTTTTGGGCATTTTCTGCAAACGAGGACAACCATGCACAAGAAACACCTGAATTTACTGATTGTCTTCACTACATCTCCATCCTCCCGAGCTAATTTTTTATTATCTTTGCGCTTTACTTTAAGAATCATCAATTTCTTCATGAAAGACTATAAAAGGTATCTACTTACCGCTGCATTGCCCTATGCCAATGGGCCTATCCATTTTGGTCACCTTGCCGGGGTATATATACCCGCTGATATTTTTGCCCGTTATCTAAGGTTAAAATCCGAGGACATTATTTTCGTCTGCGGCTCCGATGAGCACGGTGTTCCCATCACCATTAAAGCCCGGAACGAAGGTGTAAGCCCGCAGGATGTGGTTGATAAATACCACCGCATCAATAAGGAGTCGTTCGAAAGACTGGGAATCACATTCGATATTTATTCCCGCACCAGCTCACCTGTGCATTATGAAACGGCTTCCGAATTTTTCAGAAATCTATACGACAAAGGCGAATTTATTGAAAAAACTACGGAGCAGTATTTTGATCCTGAAGCTCAGCAATTTCTTGCCGACCGCTACATCACAGGAACCTGTCCGCGCTGCGGCAATGATAGCGCTTATGGCGACCAGTGCGAAAGCTGCGGATCATCCTTGAACGCCACCGACCTTATCAATCCCAAATCGATGATTTCCGGCTCGGTCCCGGTTCTAAAGGAGACCCGGCATTGGTTTCTTCCCCTCGACAAATATGAGCCCTGGCTAAAGCAATGGATACTTGAAGAAAATAAACACTGGAAACCGAATGTTTACGGGCAATGCAAATCCTGGCTCGACAGCGGGCTGCAACCTCGTGCCGTAAGCCGCGATCTCGACTGGGGAATCCCGGTGCCTGTTGAAGGTGCCGAGGGAAAGGTTTTATATGTGTGGTTCGATGCTCCCATTGGCTACATCTCGGCTACCCGTGAGCTTACGCCTGACTGGAAGAAATATTGGAAGAGTGAGGATACCCGCTTGATTCATTTTATCGGGAAAGACAATATTGTTTTCCATTGCATTGTTTTCCCCGCCATGCTCAAAGCCGAAGGGAGTTACATTTTGCCCGAAAACGTTCCGGCCAATGAGTTTCTTAATCTCGAGGGAGACAAACTAAGCACTTCCCGTAATTGGGCCGTTTGGCTGCACGAATACCTTGATGAGTTTCCGGGGAAGCAGGATGTGTTGCGCTATGTATTATGCGCCAATGCCCCTGAAACCAAGGATAACGATTTTACCTGGAAGGATTTTCAGGCCAGGAACAACAACGAATTGCTGGCGATATTCGGTAATTTTGTAAACCGTACCCTGGTTCTTACTCATAAGTATTTCGGGGGAAAAGTTCCAAAGGCTTCCACATTGACGGGCTTTGACAAAGAGGTCCTCGAGCAGTTTACGAAATCCCGATTAGCCGTTGAAAAGAGTCTGGACACATTCAGGTTCCGGGAAGCCCTCAAAGAAGCAATGGACCTGGCGCGGCTTGGGAACAAGTACCTTGCCGACACCGAACCCTGGAAAGTTTACAAAACCGATCCTGAAAGGGTGCAGACAATTTTGAATATTTCTCTGCAACTTACCGCAAACCTCTGCATCTTGTTCGAACCGTTTCTCCCCGATACAACTGCAAAACTCAGAAAATTTATCAACCTTGATAAGCAGTTATGGAGCGAAGCCGGGCGAACCGATTTACTGCCTGAGGGGCACATCATTAACGATCCGGAATTGCTTTTTGAACGGATCGAGGATGAGGTTATCGAAGCACAGTTGCTTAAACTCACGAGCAGTCGCGAGGCTAAAGCAAATTCCACTGTCGGAACCGCTCCTGAACCCGCTAAGGCAAATGTAAGTTTCGACGATTTTGGGGCAATGGATATAAGGGTTGCAACCATACTTTCGGCCGAAAAGGTGGCTAAAACAAAGAAATTATTGAAGCTTCAGGTAGATACCGGCTTGGACATCCGCACGGTTGTATCGGGAATTGCAGAATATTTTGAACCAGAAACTCTTGCCGGACAAAAAGTTTGCATCCTGCTAAATCTCGAACCCCGCGAAATAAAAGGGATTCAGTCACAAGGGATGATCTTGTTATCGGAGAACAAGGATGGTAGATTGTATTTCGTGGAGCCCAGGGCTGAGGCTTTGAATGGAAGTGCGGTAAAGTAGTTTCAGTTGTCTCACGATCAGGCTTATGTGCTTATGATCGGGAAGTTGAAATAAACTTATTTCCCGGTCCGCTCAACCTGATTAACAAAATACTTTGTGTCTCCTCTCCACCAAAATCGCATATACCTCTTTTTGAAGTGGAGGTTTACCCTTTCCCCGCTCAAAGCGACCTGCTGTAAGGTATTTATCACAGCTGTATCACTTCTTTGAACCGAAAAATCAAAAGTCTCTGCAATAGGGCTCACACCTTTCAATGCACCGAAAGTTTCAAGGCTGAGCTTGCCTTCAAAGGTTTTAAAAACCATTCCCTTTTCACTTATTCTCAACACTTTTCCAGCCATTACTCCGTATTCATAGGTACCCCAGTATAGGAAGGAAAATAGTCCGATAAGGCCAATTATCAAAACAACAAGAACCTTTTTTAAGGTTGATGCAACAACGCGCTTTGTTTTTTGAAGAAATGTTTCACTGCTCATTTTTCCTGGGATTTTTAGTTAAGCCCTAATAACCAGGCTGCATTATTCTTTGTTTTTTGCTTGAACCGGGTAAGCTCCTGAAGTCCGGTTTCTTTGTCGCTGAACGAAAGGGCGCTTACCCTGTACAGTTGGTCCCCCTGCTGGATTACCAAGGCGGGGTATCCCTGTTCGGTGAGCGACTGCTGAAGTATGCCGGCATTTATCTTATCTTTGAAGCTGCCTGCGATAATATGGAATTCTTTATAGTCGGAAGGAATGGCCTCTGCATTTTGCATTGGTTCAGAGTCCTCGTTTATTGTCAAAGCGTTTTCCTGAAGCGTCATGGAATCAATAGCTTTGCCAAGATCTCCGCTTAAGGTCGATTCAAGGTCCCAGTCTTCTTCCTCGGGAAAAAGTTCGGACTCGTCGCCGCTTCCTTGTTTAAAGAATGAGCCTCCCGGTCGATCCAAAAGGTCTGTCGTCATTCGTATCAGCACAAACGAAACCAGGATTATCATTACCGCACCGGTTAAGATCCAGAAAATACTCCGGTTATTTTTATTGTCTGCAGGTCGGGACGTAGCCCCCTGACTTACGAAAGCTGCTGTTTCAGATAAAATTTGTTTTTCTTCAGCTTCCGTCGAAGGCTGCCCAATCTTTTCCTCGCTCTTTTTGATGCTTTCAGGCTCTTGCTCGGAGGCTGTTGCCTCTTCAACTGTCTCTGTTTCAATATCTTCTTGCTGTGCAACCACTTCTTCTGACAATTCCTCCTCGGCGGTCAACTCATCAACAGAATCCAACTCAAAAGATTCAAGGCCGTAGGACTCAAACCCCAGCTTGAAATCAGGGTCTTTCTCGAACCGGAAAACATTTTCAGTGTCCCTGAAGAGTTTGCCAAACCCGTAAAATGTATATTCCTCGCCTTTATTGAGTGCAAAAAGGATTTCATCGATATATTCCAGCACCTTCTGCCGGGAATCCTCGATGCTGATGTCTTCTGCAGCTGCAATATTCTTTGTCAAAAGTCCGTCGTCAAGGCTTTTATCAGGGTTAAAAACGATCTGAATGCCGGGTGGAATTATTTTTTTCCCCTCAATACGTGAAACACTCTTGCGGATTTCAAAGGAACCAAATCCCGGAAGTGTTACCGTTTCATTGAAAAGCAGTTGATCCTTAATGTATTCGAGTAGAGCCAAGGGTGTAATTTTGAACAAATTTATAAAAAAACGGTTTTCTCCTTGCGAACAAACGCATAAAGTTACTAACGTTTTTAAGAATTTGACTAATTTCACATCGCCGTTATTGCTTAACTTTGCATTCGGCCAAATTTGTAGTCGATGGAAGAAATTAAAATGGTTGACCTAAATGGTCAATATGAAAGAATAAAAAGAGAGGTCGACGAGGCTATTCAAAAAGTTCTCGACAGCACCGCGTTTATAAAGGGGCCTGATGTTAAAGCCTTTGAACTGGCGTTGGCTTCTTACCTTGATGCGGGCACGGTTATATCCTGTGCCAACGGCACAGATGCTCTACAGATTGCCATGATGGCATTGGAGCTTAAGCCGGGCGATGAAGTAATCACAACTCCTTTTACTTTTGTTGCAACCGTTGAAGTCCTGAAACTTCTTGGTTTGAAACCTGTGTTTGTGGATATCGAGCCCGGGACTTTTAATATCGACATCGATAAGCTTAAAATTAAAATTTCCAGCAGAACAAAGGCCATTGTACCGGTGCATCTTTTTGGTCAGTGCGCCAACATGGAGCGTTTATCAGCTTTTGCCAGCGAGTATGGCTTGTATATTATAGAGGATGCAGCTCAAAGTCTGGGCTGCAATTATCGGTTTTCCGACGCTTCGGTAAGAAAATCAGGTACAATTGGCACCATAGGCTGCACATCATTTTTCCCCTCCAAGAATTTGGGTGCCTTCGGTGATGGAGGTGCCCTGTTCACAAACAATCCGATTCTTGCCGCCAAACTTCAGGCTCTTGTAAATCACGGAATGATTCAGAGATATCACTATGATTATGTTGGGGTTAATTCACGTCTCGACACCTTGCAAGCAGCTATCCTGAATGTTAAGCTGAAACATCTGGATGAATATAACCGTGCACGGCAGTCCGCAGCCGAATTTTACGATAATGCTCTCGGGGAATTGAAGGATATCACTATCCCTTCCAGAAGCAAATTCAGCGACCATATTTTTCATCAGTACACACTTCGGGTCTTGGGTGGAAAGCGTGATGAACTCAAAAATCATTTGGAGAAATCTTCTGTCCCGGCAATGATCTATTACCCAGTACCACTCCATCTGCAAAAAGCCTATGCCGACCTGGGTTATAAAATTGGTGATTTCCCGATCGCAGAACAAGCGTGCCATGAAGTCCTGTCCCTTCCCATGCATACTGAGTTGAGTGAAGAACAACTATATTTTATTACGGAAAGAATAATTGAATTTGTAAATTAGCCAAAATGAAAAACAACGATTTTTTTGTTCACGAGTCTTCCTATATCGATGAGGGCTGTATTATTGGGAAAGGTACCAAAATATGGCACTTTACTCATGTAATGAATGATAGTGTGATTGGTGAGAACTGCAACCTGGGCCAAAACGTTGTTGTTTCCCCAGAGGTAAAGCTTGGTAATAATGTGAAAGTTCAGAACAATGTTTCCATTTACACTGGGGTAATATGCGAAGACAATGTATTCCTGGGCCCATCAATGGTTTTTACGAATGTGGCTAATCCGAGAAGCGCCATTGTGCGCAAAGATCAGTATCAGCAAACCCTTGTTAAGGAGGGAGCTACGATTGGCGCCAACGCTACGATTATTTGCGGAAACACGATTGGCCGATTTTCTTTTGTTGGCGCCGGAGCTGTAGTAACCCATGACGTTCCTGACCATTCCCTTACCATAGGTAACCCGGCTCGCCATGTGGGTTGGATGAGCGAAAGAGGACACCGTCTTAATTTCGACGGGGAGGGAATCGCATTTTGTCCGGAAAACAATGAGAAGTATCTGCTAAATAATATGATTGTAAAGAAAATACCCAACTAATTCCAAATACCTTGAATAGCACTAAAAACTTTGCGATCATAGGCGTGGCTGGCTACATAGCCGTTCGCCATCTTAAAGCAATTAAGGAAACCGGAAATGTACTGTTGGCTGCTCTCGATAAATTCGACAGTGTAGGTTTTATAGACAGTTATTTTCCCGATGCCGACTTTTTTGTGGAATTTGAACGTTTCGATCGTCATATCGACAAACTTAAGCGTGGTGGTAAAAAAGTCGATTTTGTAAGCATCTGCTCACCCAATTACCTCCACGATTCCCATATCCGCTTTGCCCTGCGCAACGATCTGGATGCAATTTGTGAAAAGCCTGTGGTGCTCAATCCCTGGAATATCGATGCGCTGCAAAGTTTCGAAAAAGAAACGGGTCGCAGGGTTTACAATATTCTGCAGCTTCGCCTTCACCCCTCTATCCTGGACCTTAAAAAGCGTATCGATGAGGGCCCTTCCGACAAGGTTTATGAGATCGACCTTTCGTATATCACCAGCCGCGGAAACTGGTACCATTTCTCCTGGAAAGGCGATGAGCACAAGTCGGGCGGCATTGCTACAAACATCGGGGTGCATTTCTTTGATATGCTTACATGGATTTTCGGGGGAGTAAAAAGCAATACCGTTCATATTCTTAAAAACGACAAAGCTGCAGGATATCTTGAACTCGAAAAAGCTCGTGTGCGCTGGTTTATGAGCATCGACTTCAACGATGTTCCCAAAGCCTTTCAGGAAAAAGGGCAGCGTACCTTCCGCTCCATAACCGTTGACGGCGATGAACTTGAGTTCAGTGGAGGATTTACCGATCTTCACACCCAAACATATCAGGCGATCCTCGCAGGGAAAGGATTCGGACTTGAGGAGGCCCGCACATCAATAGAAACCGTATATAACATCAGAAATGCTTCTCCTGTTGGCTTAAAGGGAGATGTTCACCCAATTGCTCATACCATAAAATAATAAATATGTACACAGAACTAGTTGAAAGAAAGCAAAAATTGGCCGTCATTGGTCTTGGATACGTTGGACTTCCAATCGCTCTTGAATTTGCGCGAAAAATTGAGGTAATCGGCTTCGATATCAAGCCTGACAGGATTGACCTGATGAACAGGAAAATTGATCCCAGCAACGAGCTCGAATCTACAGACTTCGACAACTGCAATATTTATTTCACTGCAAAACCTGAGGAGCTGAAAGAAGCCACCTTTTTTATTGTGGCTGTGCCTACGCCTATCGATGAGCACAAACTCCCGGATCTTAGACCGCTCCTGAGCGCCACCGCAACTGTAGGAGCAGTTCTTAAAAAAGGCGATTATGTGGTGTATGAAAGTACCGTATACCCGGGTTGCACCGAAGAAGACTGTATTCCAATCCTGGAGAAAAAGTCGGGACTGAAATACATAAAGGATTTCAAAGTTGGATTTTCACCCGAGCGTATTAATCCGGGCGACAAAAATCACACCCTTACCAAAATCATGAAGGTAACATCGGGCTGCGATGAGCAATCTTCAGAAGAAATTGCAAAAGTTTATGAGCTGGTAATTACCGCAGGGGTTCATCGCGCCAGCTCAATCAAGGTTGCCGAAGCGGCAAAAATTATTGAAAATACTCAGAGGGATATCAATATCGCATTCATGAACGAGCTTTCCATGATCTTTTCCAAAATGGGAATCAATACCTATGAAGTTCTCGAAGCGGCAGGTACCAAATGGAACTTTCTGAAATTCTACCCCGGACTGGTGGGAGGCCATTGCATCGGAGTTGATCCCTATTACCTTACCTATAAATCGGCCAAATACGGACACCACGCGCAGATAATAAATGCCGGTCGTTCCATTAACGACAGCATGGGCCAGTATATCGCCCGCGAAATTGTTCAGAAACTTATCGCATTGGGTAAGGAATTGAAAAATACACGGGTGCTTGTGATGGGTATCACCTTTAAGGAAAATGTAAGCGATATACGAAATTCCAAGGTTGTAGATGTAATTATGGAACTCAAACAATTCGGACTCCATGTTGACGTTATCGATCCGCATGCCGCTCCAGAAGAAGTTATGGAAGAATACGGAATCGACATGTCCGAAACCGTAAATCCGCGCTACGACGCCATCGTGGCAGCAGTTAGTCATGATGAATACCTGAATAAGGATGAGAAATATTTTCGGGGGATTGTACACGAGCCTGCCCTGATGGCCGATTTAAAGGGAATTTACAGGGACAAGATCAAACACCTTGTTTATTGGAGCCTCTAGTACTTTAATACAAAGGGATAATCATAAAATTTCAAAATGAGCAAATTAATTCTTGTTACCGGGGGAACCGGTTATATTGGTTCTCATACCTGCATAGAGCTTATGAATGAAGGGTTTGAGGTATTAATTGCCGACAATTTGTCCAATTCGGATATAAGCGTACTCGATGGAATTGAAAAGACTTCGGGTAAAAGGCCATTTTTCGAAAAGGTCGACCTGTCCGACGAGACCTCCACAAACCTGCTTTTCGATAAATACCCTGGAATTGTTGCCATAATTCATTTTGCAGCATACAAAGCAGTTGGGGAATCCGTTAGTATCCCTCTAAAATACTATTACAACAACCTTAACTCTCTGATTCATTTGTTGAACAATATGGAACGGAAAAAGGTTGCAAACATCGTTTTCAGCTCCTCGTGCACTGTTTATGGGGAGCCCGATGAGTTGCCGGTTACCGAGAAAGCTCCGATTAAACCGGCTAGTTCGCCCTATGGGAACACCAAGCAAATTTGCGAGGAAATCCTCAGGGATACCGGGGCCGTAAATGAAAACCTGAATATCATCTCCCTCAGGTATTTTAATCCTGTTGGTGCTCATCCTTCGGCTAATATTGGCGAACTTCCATTGGGGGTTCCAAATAATCTGGTACCCTTCATCACCCAAACAGCTATTGGTCTCCGCGACGAACTGAAAGTTTTTGGAAGCGATTACAATACCCCCGACGGTACTGCAATCCGCGATTATATCAATGTTGTTGACCTTGCAAAGGCACATGTTATTGCTATCAAGAGACTTCTGGGGAAGGCGGGAAAGAAGAAACTCGAGGTTTTTAACCTTGGAACTGGCCGCGGTGTATCGGTTCTGGAAGTAATAAATGCTTTCGAAAAAGCCAGCGGTGTGAAACTGAAATACAAAATTGTTGATCGCAGGGAAGGTGATGTTGAAAAAGTATTTGCCGACACCCGTTTTGCAAACACGGAACTGGGATGGAAGGCAGAAAAAAATCTCGAGGAAACCCTGGCTTCCGCTTGGAAATGGGAAAAGAAAATCAGAAACAAGTAAATTTCTATGATATGAAAACTATACTTATCACCGGAGGCGCCGGATTCATTGGATCTCATGTTGTAAGGCTCTTCGTGAACAAATACCCGGATTATAAAATTGTCAATCTCGACAAACTCACATATGCAGGTAACCTGGAGAACATCAGGGACATAGAGAGCAAATCCAATTACGAGTTTGTAAAAGGGGATATTGTCGATAGTGCTTTCGTTTCCGATTTGTTCAAAAAGTATGGATTTCAGGGAGTTATCCATCTTGCCGCCGAGTCTCATGTCGACCGGTCCATTTCAAACCCCACGGAATTTATTTATACCAACATCATTGGAACGGTCAACCTGCTCAATGCAGCCAGGGCGGAATGGACGGAAAAGCCGGGCGATAATCTTTTTTACCATATCTCCACCGACGAAGTTTATGGCAGTCTGGGCGAAGAGGGCCTTTTCACAGAAGAAAGTCCTTACGACCCACGCAGCCCCTATTCCGCATCGAAAGCCAGTTCCGATCATCTTGTACGGGCATGGTACCACACTTTTAAGCTGCCGGTGGTTATCTCAAATTGCAGTAACAACTACGGGCCCAACCAGTTTCCTGAGAAGTTGATTCCGCTTGCAATCAACAATATCAAAAACATGAAGGCTGTTCCTGTGTATGGCAAAGGGGAAAATATCCGCGACTGGCTTTTTGTGGAAGATCATGCAAAAGCCATTGATGAGATATTTCACCGGGGAAAGACAGGGGAAACCTATAATATCGGTGGTATAAATGAGTGGAAGAATATTGATCTTATACAACTTCTATGCAAGATTATGGATGATAAGCTCAGTCGCAGTGCTGGTACCTCAGCCTCGCTTATCACCTATGTGAAAGACCGCGCAGGACATGATCTCCGTTATGCCATCGACTCCTCAAAACTCCAGGCCGATCTTAACTGGGCTCCTTCGCTTCAGTTTGAGGAAGGCTTGGCAAAAACTGTAGAATGGTATCTCCGTAACGAAGTTTGGATGAACAACGTGATGACCGGGGATTATGAAAAGTATTATGATAAGCAGTACGTAAAACGCTGATTGCTTTAGCCTCCTTTCCAGGAGGTTAAAGCGTTAGTGATTATTAATTGCCAGAGAGGATTGGCAGTTCTATTCTACCGTAACCGATTTCGCCAGATTTCGCGGCTGGTCAACATTACATCCCCTGAGAACAGCAATATGGTAAGCAATTAGCTGCAGAGGGATTACCGAGAGCAGGGAGGTAAGTTCCTCCATTGCCTGGGGTATTTCCAAAACATGGTCGGCCATGCTTTTAATGGTTTTGTCGCCTTCTGAAACAATAGCGATCACAATTCCATTGCGGGCTTTTACCTCTTGGATGTTGCTTACAATTTTCTCGTACGACTTGTCGTTGGTTGCGATAACTACCACAGGCATGTTGCGGTCTATCAGAGCAATTGGGCCGTGTTTCATCTCAGCAGCGGGATAGCCTTCAGCGTGGATATAAGATATTTCCTTGAGTTTGAGGGCTCCTTCTAGTGCTACCGGGAACGAGTATCCCCTTCCTAAATAAAGGAAATTGGTTGCATTCTGGTATTGTTCGGCAATAGCCTTAAAAGCTTTGTCGTGAAGTAGTACTTTTTCGATTTTGGCGGGAATATCCGATAATTCCTGGATCAGGGCATGGTAGCGTTGTGGTTCGAGAATGCCTTTTTTATATCCAATCATGGCAGCCATCATCGCCAGAACCGTAACCTGTGCTGTAAAAGCCTTGGTTGAGGCAACCCCGATTTCTGGTCCGGCATGCATGTAAACTCCTGCATGGGTCTCCCTCGAGATACTGGATCCTACTACGTTGCAAATCCCCAGAACCAATGCCCCGCGGTCTTTGGCTAATTGTATAGCGGCCAGAGTATCTGCGGTTTCACCACTCTGACTGATAGCAATTACAATATCATCTTTGTCGATCAGAGGATTGCGATACCTGAACTCAGAGGCATATTCTACTTCAACCGAAATCCGGGCGATATCTTCAAGGAGGTATTCACCCACCATGCCTGCGTGCCATGAGGTTCCGCATCCGATAATCACTATTCTTTTCGCATTGATGAGGCGTTCCTCCACGTTGAACAAGCCGCCCAGATGTATAGAGGTTTTGTCTTGTGAAACTCTTCCCCTGAAAGTATCGAGAATAGAACGGGGCTGCTCGAAAATTTCCTTGAGCATGAAATGATCATAACCGTTTTTCTCAATCTCGCTGATTCCAAGATCGATCTTTTGTATTTTTGGGGTGAGTTTGTCGTTCCGGATAGTTTTCAAAATGAGCTCGTCGCGGCTGATAATTGCAACATCCTCATTGTTTAGGTAGATCACACGGTCGGTGTATTCAACAATCGGCGTGGCGTCGGATGCAATGAAATACTCACCGTCGCCAATTCCCAAAACAAGGGGACTGCTCTTTCGGGCAGCGATAAGTTTATCCGGCTCTTTGCTGCACATAACAACAAGTCCATATGCACCGATAACCTTTGTAAGTGCGAGGCGTACAGCCAATTCGGCATCTACCTTTCCCTTTACATAAATGTATTCGATAAGGTTAGCCAAAACTTCTGTGTCTGTTTCACTCTGGAAAGTATAACCACGATCGCTAAGCTTCGACTTTAAGGTACTGTAGTTTTCAATGATGCCATTGTGGATTATTGTGAACAAACCATTCATTGAGGCATGTGGATGGGCATTCACATCATTCGGCTCACCGTGGGTTGCCCAACGGGTATGGCCCATTCCCAATGTCCCGGAAATATCACCCGATTCAACAAATTTCTCGAGATCAGCAACTTTCCCTTTACGCTTATAGACCTGGGTTGTATTATTCAAAAGAGCGATACCCGAGGAATCGTATCCGCGGTATTCGAGCCTTTTTAATCCCTTGATAATTATGGGATAGGCATTTTTATAACCGATATATCCAACTATTCCGCACATAATTAAAAGAGTTCAGTGTAAATAATCTTTAACCTGAAAGAAGAAGAATTCGCTGATTCCCCTTTAAGAATCACCCTGTTGGCAGCGCTGTTACTCCTTCTTGAGACAAGAACCAAATCCGAATTTTCAATTTTACCACTAATAAATGACTGTAAATGGAGGCCAATATTAAAAACGTATGCGTGTTGACTTTCATCATAACTTCCATCAAAATAGGTGCCTGTCTGATCTATACGGTAATCGAAAAGGTAAGTGTACGAACCGTCTTCTTCCAGCGCAAAAAGCAATAAGTTGGGGGGATAGTTTTCTTCAAAAAGTGAAGGGTACAATAGGGTATCAACAGGAAAAATCAATTCCGCTTTATTTATCGTAATCAAGCCTTTGGATTTCCAGGCCTCAAGATCCGGAAAGCTGATGTGTCCGCTGGAGCCGGCAAGCCCGTCGATATAGATCAAGCTGTCGCTATTGGGCACATTCAGATTTGTTTCGATGGGAAAACCGGAGTAATCATGAGTAAAGGCATTCGCTTTTGCTACGAGGGTTGTAAAAGCGAGGTCGTAGGTTTTACTAATTGTATCTCCATTATAGTAAAAGGTAAGCTTGGAATCCAATGACGACATGTTTAGGTAAACAAAGCCGCCATTTTCGCTTACCGGGTCAACACTGATGTGCATTCCGTAAAACTCTTCCTCGAAATCCTCACGGTCGCGAAAAACAGAATCCGGCAGGGATTCAAATTTGCTCAGAAAACCGGGGTCTTCAATTTTGACGCGAATCAGCGAATCGCCCAAAGCGAAGGTTGCATGAGCAAGTTCGGATGCATCGCTGTAATATTCTGAAGGGTTGATATCTGAGAAATAGCTCGAATCGTAGGTCATTTTTTGGTTTAGCTCATGAATTCTCAGGGTCATTTCGTTCAGACTATCCCCAAAATAGCTTGCCGGGGAAAGAAAAAGAACCAATGAATCAGCCGTACGCAAAGAATCGATTGAGATTAGAAGCTTGGGGTGAAACTGGGTGAGAATTGAGGCAGCGCTGTACCCAAAAACACTGTCTTTCTGGCTTCCCAGAACATAAAGTTCATTTGCGGAAGTAAGGATTCTCTTTCCGCTGATCGTGTAAGAGCTAATTACAGTGGAGGAATCGATCCTCACATAAATATCATCCGAAGAGGGAAGCAAATCTCTGCCTAAATTATCCGGATCTTTTGCGCAACCATTAATAACAAGAATTAAACTGATAAAAAATCCGGAACTGAAAGCAATTCGTTTTACGATTTCTTTCCATCCGGCAAAAGGGTTCCAAAACATACTCATTTCTTCGGTTCATTTATTATTCTATCGTAGAAAACGGAATAGGCGTCAATATAGTCTTCCGGATCCTGATAATTTAAGACGGGAACTTTAACTTCTTTAAACAAAGGCTCAATTTCAGAGGGCAATTCCTTGCTTCCCATGATAATACCATCGGAATATTTGAAGGCGATACGGGCCAGATTTGTAAAAGTCGGCTCTTTAAGGGGTGCAACTACTGCGTCGGTAATCCCGTCGTATTTGATCTTCCGAACGAAATTCTCATCCATCGTATCGTTAAAGCCTTCATTATAGGCAGAAAAAACCAGCTTTGAATTCATAAAAAGCGGGTCTTCGCTGTATGATTTTTTTATGTAAAGCGGAACAAGACTTGTGAACCAACCGTGGCAATGAATAATATCGGGCGACCAACGAAGTTTTTTTACCGTTTCAATAACCCCGCGGGCAAAAAATATCATCCGCTCATCATTGTCTTTGTAATATTTGTTTTTGTTGTCTTTTAAAACAAATTTCCGGGTAAAGTAATCTTCATTGTCAATGAAATACACCTGCATACGGGCTGACTGAATAGAGGCAACCTTGATGATGAGGGGGTGATCGGTGTCGTCGATAATGAGGTTCATTCCTGAAAGGCGAATAACTTCATGAAGCTGGTTTCGACGTTCGTTGATGCTTCCAAACCGAGGCATAAAAGTCCTGATTTCCCTGCCTTTTTCCTGAATCCCTTGTGGCAGAAATCTGCCAATTTGCGACATCTCGGATTCTGGTAAATAAGGAGTGATTTCCTGGGAGATGAATAAAACTTTGACGTTTTCCATTATAACCCTGATTGGTTTTTAAAAATCATACAAAGATACGAAAAAAATTAAGACGGTGTAATGCATTTTTTTGAGCTTTTAACCTACTTAGGGTGAAATGTATGGGCGAATATTTGATTTTTCGTTTTATTAATATCTATTTTTGCCGGTAATAATATTTTTAAATGAAAGTAATTACTTCAAGGGAGAATCTGCGACATTACCGCTCAATGCTTCTCACGGAAGGAGGCACGGTTGGTTTTGTGCCCACAATGGGAGCCCTTCATCAGGGGCACCTATCACTTTTGGATGCCGCAGCCTTAGTCTCCGACCATGTAATAGTCAGTATTTTTGTGAATCCTACGCAGTTCAATGATCCCAACGACTTGCGCAACTACCCCCGAAACCTGGAAAAAGATCTTGCTCTACTGGCTGGCCAAGGGAAGACAGCAGCTGTTTTTGCCCCTGAAGTAGAAGACATCTATCCTGAACCCGATTTGCGCCGTTTTGATTTCGGCCCTCTCGAGAAAGTTATGGAAGGCGCGCACCGTCCGGGGCATTTTAACGGAGTTGCACAAGTTGTGAGCAAACTCTTTAACATAGTTGAGCCACACAAGGCCTTTTTCGGGGAAAAAGACTTTCAGCAACTCGCTGTAATTAGACAACTTGTACTACAGGAACAATCGAAAATCGAAATTGTTCCATGTCCGATTATCAGAGAAAGTGATGGATTAGCTATGAGCTCGAGAAATGTTTTGCTGTCGGTTGAAGAGCGATTGCATGCCGCCCATATTTCCGGAATTCTCTTTAAAGCCAGGGAGTTGAGACGTACCATGAAGGTTGATTTACTTACAGAATGGGTGGTGCGCCAACTCAACAACGACCCCTTTCTTAAGGTGGAATATTTTCAAATCGTTGACGACAAAACTCTTATGCCTGTTGACAGTTGGACCCAGTCAGGGGGTAAGCAAGGTTGTGTGGCAGTTAAAATAGGTAAGGTCAGACTGATTGATAACATTAAATTTGATTAAATTTGCAGTACTATGAATATCGAAATATTAAAATCAAAAATTCACAGGGTTACTGTTACGGAATCCAATCTGAATTATGTAGGAAGTGTTACAATAGATTTGAATCTGATTGAAGCGGCTAACCTTATTGAAGGCGAAAAAGTACAGGTATTGGACATCAACAATGGCGAAAGGTTTGAAACCTATGTTATCGTTGGCGAAAGAGGACTTGGCGAAATCTGTCTGAACGGACCTGCTGCCCGAAAAGTTGCTGTTGGGGATATTGTAATTATTGTTTCATATGCAAGCATGGACTTCGAAGAGGCTAAAACATTCAAGCCTTGGGTCATTTTCCCCGATACTGCAACAAACAAATTAATCTGACAAAGTCTTGAGAAAATTTATTTTTAAAGCGCTTAAATTCTTAGGTTTTCTTTCTTTTGGGATTGTCCTGCTATACTTTGCTTTTAAAGGAATAAGCCTTGAAAGGATCGGCCAGGACCTTAAAAGTGTGAACTACGGATGGGTTTTGCTGTCACTGCTTTTTGCCTTTGGTGCCTACATGGCCAGAGCTTACCGTTGGAATATTATTATTGAGCCCCTGAACTATCGCCCAACTTTTTTGCACACTCTGTATTCACTTATGGTTGGATATCTTGCCAACTTTGCCTTTCCCCGAATTGGTGAAATCACCCGCTGTGCTTCACTTGCAAAAAAAGAAAAAATCCCGGTCGACAAGCTCATTGGTACGGTGATCGTTGAAAGGGCTGTTGACCTACTTTCCCTTATTGCGCTGCTTATTTTGCTGCTTTTGCTGCGGCTCGAAACCTTCGGATCTTTTTTGGGAAACGCCGTTTTTATCCCTCTTTCAGAAAAAATCTCTAGCACCCTTAGCTTTTCATGGTTTATCTGGATTGTGATTGCCGGCACTTTTCTCGGATTTATCCTTCTTTATTTCATCTTCCGTGAGCAACTGGCCAAAATTGTAGTTGTAAACAAAGTAAAAAACCTTGTGAAAGGAGTGCTTTCCGGTTTAAAAACGGTCTATCAGATGAAGCGACGGACGGAATTTGTAGTTTTCACTGTGCTTATTTGGGCTTTCTACCTACTGATGACCTGGGTTCTGGTTTTTTCCTTGCCTGCTACTTCCGGGCTCAAACTCATTGACGGACTCTTTATCCTGGTTATCGGGGGATTGGGCATGTCGGCTCCGGTTCAGGGAGGAATTGGCGCATACCATTGGATCGTGTCGCGCGGACTGGCGAGCGTATATGCTTTTATCAGCATTGAAGACGGACTTGTTTACGCAACGGTTTCCCATGGCTCACAGGCAATCTTTGCTATCACACTTGGTTCGCTTTCTCTCGTCCTTCTTGTCTCCAAAAAAAAGAAGGCCTCTGACAGAAAGTTGTTTGGTAAGATCAAACCTCTCAAATCTGCAGGCTAATGAACTCCCTCGAAACAATACGCCGCAAAATTATCGTTGACTGGAGCAATCTTCCTGAAATTATAAACAACTGGAAGAACGCGGGTAATAAAATTGTTTTTACAAATGGCTGCTTTGATATTATTCACCGGGGGCATATTGAACTGCTGGCGAAGGCGGCCGATTTGGGCGAGAAACTTATTGTTGGACTGAATGCTGATGATTCCGTTCAGCGACTTAAAGGTCCGGAACGGCCCCTTCAGGACGAAACCTCCAGGGCCATGATTATGGCCGGCTTTGGGTTTGTTGAGCTGGTTGTTCTGTTTCACCAGGATACCCCAATGGAACTGATAAGCCTTATTAAGCCCGATGTCCTCGTAAAAGGTGGCGATTATAAGGCAGAGGAAATTGTGGGATACGATATGGTTACCAACAATAACGGACAGGTTGTAACAATTAATTTCGTTGAGGGATACTCTACTACTTCAATTGTAAATAAAATGAAGTAGCCAGAAGTAAATTACCTTGATTGCATGAGACCTCCCGGCAAGGCTGCGATTTTAGAAATATACTTATCCCTGGTGCAAAACACTATTTCTTGGAGATTTCAAGGATGACCCGGAATTAAGGCCGAACGAATCGGTTCACAAATTTGGGAAAGGAAATTTTGATTTACTGTAAAACTTTTCCTGTCTGCCGATACCAACCCGTTTATTTTTTGTTACTTTTCGTAAAAGTATTTCCGATGGCCAAAACCAAAACCGTTTATGTGTGTCAGAATTGCGGCGCCGACTCTCCAAAATGGATCGGCAAGTGCAATTCCTGTGGCCAATGGAATACCTATGTTGAGGAAATTCTCACCAAAAAATCAGGATCTGCAAGTTTCACAACTCAGAACGAACCTGCGAGAGTTGAGAAGCTGAAGGACATTAGTGTTCAGATTACCACGCGGATCGACACACATGATGCCGAATTTAACCGTGTTCTCGGGGGAGGAATTGTTCCCGGATCCCTTATTCTGCTTGGAGGAGAGCCGGGGATCGGAAAATCGACATTAGTGCTTCAACTGGCACTCAAACTTACAGATTTGAAGGTTCTTTATGTTTCGGGGGAGGAGAGCGGGCAGCAGCTTAAACTTCGTGCTGAGCGACTTGGTGGAGGGAAGGCAATTGGCGAAACCCTTGTGTACACGGAAACAAACCTGCAGAATATTCTTTCTCTGGCGAATCACGAGCGGCCGGAGCTTATCATTATCGACTCGATACAGACTCTTAGCTCTGAGTTTATAGAATCGTCTCAGGGAAGTGTTTCACAGGTGCGCGAGTGTGCTGCCAGTCTACTGAAATTTGCCAAAGAAACACATACCCCAATCATTTTGATTGGCCATATCACAAAAGACGGAAGCATTGCCGGGCCGAAAGTTTTGGAACATATCGTTGATACAGTTCTGCAGTTTGAAGGCGACACTCATCACATGTATCGTATTCTGCGGGCCATGAAAAACAGATTTGGCTCCACCTATGAGATCGGGGTTTATGAAATGCTTGGCAGCGGACTAAAGGAAATATCGAATCCCTCGGAAATATTCATAGGGAGAAATCTCGAGAAACTCAGTGGTGTTTCCGTTGCTGCCACTATGGAAGGTATTCGCCCTTTGCTAATAGAGGTCCAAGCCCTTGTGAGTACTGCTGCTTACGGGACTCCGCAGCGATCGGCAACAGGTTTTGACCTTCGGAGGCTTAACATGCTGCTTGCCGTTCTTGAGAAACGGGCCAGTTTTAAACTGATATCCAAAGATGTATTTCTCAATATTGCAGGAGGAATACGAGTTGACGATCCGGCAACCGACCTTGGCATCATCAGCGCTATCTTGTCTTCAACAGTGGATATTGCCGTGGACAACCAGTTCTGCTTCGCCGGAGAAATTAGCCTTTCGGGTGAAATCAGACCGGTAAGCCGACTCGAGCAGAGAATTTCTGAAGCCGAAAAACTCGGATTTACACGGATGATCGTTTCCCAATACAGTAAAAAAGGTATTGATTTTGATAGGTACAAAATGGAAGTTACCTTTGTTTCTAAGGTTCAACAAATTCCGAAAATACTTTTCGGATAAATCAGGAGAATATTTTTAAAGAATGGATGGATTACCTCTTATAAAAACTGATTTCGAATCACCCTGTGTATTCTACACTATTAAAAAGCCCGATATCGAATCCGGCAGCACCTACTATTTCCAAACCGGAAGCGGCCTCAGCTATCAGGTTACTTTTGGAAAAAAGAAAAACAATTATCTTGGCAACATCGTCAATTTCAGTGTAATAAGCGAGGAGTATGAAGACGAGTATTCCGAAACCAACCGCGGTGAGGTATACAGCATTATCTGCACCATGATTGAGGTACTGCGTATTTACCATGAAAATCATCCCTATTCAAACTCTTATGAATTCGCTGGAGAATTTAAAGACACGAGAGACGAAAAGGAAATAAGCATTCGCACTCGACTTTATTACCGTGTGGCTTCAAGGGTTATCGATCTTGATCATTGGGAATTGCATCTGGATGGAAACAAAGTTGTTATTTCACGAAAACACTAACAAATGGCGGTTCTGCTAGAAGTTACCGACCTTTGTCTTACACTGGGCGGAAACTCCCCAAAAACACTTGTAAAAAATATTTCCTTTACTCTTCATGAGGGAAAAGTCTTGGGAATTGTTGGGGAATCAGGCTCGGGCAAATCGCTCACTGCCTTGTCTTTAACCCGCCTCCTCCCCGAAAATATTACAATGACTTCGGGCAAAATTGTTTTTTACAGCCCGGGCGAAGCTGTCGAACTCTCATCCCCCGAAATAAAAGATATTCGTAGCTTCCGGGGGAAAAGCATTGCCATGATATTCCAGGAGCCGATGACTTCGTTGAACCCTTCGATGAGGTGCGGAAGGCAAATTGAAGAGGCTATTTTGGCTCATCGGAGAATTAAGCACGCGGCACTTCGGGAAAAAGTTATTTCACTGCTTCAGGAAGTAAACCTCCCACGGCCCGAGATTTTGTACAATTCTTATCCGCACCAGCTATCCGGGGGACAAAGGCAAAGGCTTATGATTGCTATGGCTTTGAGCGCCGACCCTTCTATTCTGATTGCCGACGAGCCCACCACAGCCTTGGATGTGACAGTTCAGAAAAACATCATTTTGCTTCTTCAAAAACTCAAGGAATCCAGGGGCTTGTCTATAATTTTCATCTCCCACGACCTTAGGCTGATACGCGAGATTGCTGATGACGTCTTGGTAATGAGGAACGGTGAAATAGCAGAATATACTGAGTCGGTAAAGCTTTTTGATAATCCGGCATCGGCATACACAAAAGGTTTGATTGCTTGCCAGCCCCCATTGGATCAAAAGCCCGAACGGCTGCTCACCATCAGTGACTTTGAGAATTCGGAAGGTGAACTCCCCCGTGAAGAAAGAAAGCGCATTGAAACTGATTATTCGAAGGAGCCAATTCTGAGAATCGCGAACCTCAGCGTTAATTATTCGGTACCGGGTGGTCTGTTTTCAAGTCATGCCAGCAGTTTTAGAGCTGTTGACCGTGTAAGTTTGGAGGTTTATCCCGGCGAAACCCTTGGATTGGTTGGCGAATCGGGCTGCGGGAAAACAACAATCGGAAAAGCAATTCTGAAGCTCATACAAGCCAAAGAAGGGGATATCTATTTTCGGGGGATAAGAATTTCGTCGCTTCGGTCCAAGGCACTCCGTGATTTTAGGAAATCGGTTCAGGTTGTGTTTCAGGACCCTTTTTCTTCGCTCAACCCCCGACAAACCATACAGTCGATGCTAAATGAGGCATTGCTGGTTCATAAACCGGGATTGGATCATAGGGGACGAAGGGAGCGGATAGCCGAGTTACTTATAAGTGTTGGGCTTACTGAAGCAGACATGTATAAATACCCGCATCAGTTTTCGGGAGGGCAAAGGCAGCGAATCAGTATAGCACGAAGCCTTGCCCCGGAACCCGAGTTTCTGGTTCTTGACGAGTCTGTTTCTGCACTTGATGTTTCAGTACAGGCGCAGGTTCTGAACTTGCTGAACGATTTAAAGGAAAAGTATGGACTGAGTTACCTATTCATCTCGCATGATCTTTCGGTTGTGAAATACATGGCGGATCGCATTTTTGTTATGCGGGCCGGAGTAATTGAAGAATCAGGCGATCCCGACAAAATATTTCACCATCCGGAAAAAGAGTACACACGTTCACTTATTTCAGCAATTCCTGGTTATCAGTACTCTTCCGCATCAACATCATAGGTAATCACTGTATTCTGATAACGTGTGTCGCCTTCATAATCAGGACAATTAAGGTATATGCTGAAGTCCTGGGGAGGAGTGAAGATATCCTCCTGTTTCACGTTAAGGGAACTGTCTGCATAAACCTTTTGCAAAAAATAGCCATAAATCGGCAGTGCCATATATCCGCCTGAGCCCTGGGTGAGATTGTCGAAATGAACGGATCGGTCTTCGGCACCAACCCATGCGCCAGCGGTAAGATTTGGAGTAATTCCCATATACCAGCCGTCCGATTGGTTTTGGGTGGTACCGGTTTTCCCTCCCATTTCGCCGGTGAAATTGAAGAACCAGCGGAGCCTGCCCCCGGTACCCCGGTCAACCACGCCGCGAAGAAGCTGGACCATAAGGTATGCGGTTTTCTCGCTTATTGCTTCTACCTGCTGGGGGTGGAACGTAGCCAGAAGGTTTCCGTTTTTGTCTTGAATATCCGTCACGAATATGGGCTGGATATAAACCCCTTTGTTGGGGAAGGTGTTAAATGCGCCTACCATTTCAACCATGCTGATATCCGAGGTACCGTAGATCACCGAGGGCACAGCATCGATTTTACTGGTGACCCCCATTTTGCGGATGATATCGATAACTGCCTGAGGATTGTATTTTTTTACCAGTGCAGCAGAAATGAAGTTCACCGAGTGGGCAAGGCCCCATTTCAAGGTTACCATCTTGCCTTCCATGTCGAAGTTGCCTGAATTCCGTGGAGTCCAGGTGGAGTCGCGGTCTGCAAAGGTAACCGGACTGTTGAGTACCAGGTCGCAGGGTTTGTCGCCTTCCTGCATGGCAAGCGTGTATAGAAAAGGCTTGATGGTGGAGCCTACCTGCCGTTTACCCTGAGTTACATGGTCGTACTGAAAATATTTATAATTGTGTCCACCAACATAGGCCTTAACATGTCCGGTTGACGGTTCCATGGCCAGAAAACCGGTTCGCAGGAAGAACTTGTAATAGCGAACCGAATCGAGGGGGGTCATAATTGTGTCCCTGTCGCCGTCCCAGCTAAAAATCCTCATCTTTCTGGGGGTCCTGAAAATTTTCATGATCGAGTCCTGTTCCAGTCCCTTGGCCCTCAGGTTGCGATAGGTGTCGGTGCGTCGGACCGACTGCATCATTATCCTGTCAATATCCTGAGAAGTAAGATCTTCGGAAAATGGAGCTGATCTGTGTCTTTTTTGATTTTGAAAGAACTCTTTTTGCAGGGAGCCGCCCAGGTGTTTTTCTACTGCTTCTTCGGCGTATTTCTGCATTTTGTAATTGATGGCCGTGTTAATCCGCAGCCCGTCGCGATATAAATTATAAGGTGAACCGTCGGGTTTGAAATTTTTGTTGCACCATCCATAAAGGGGGTCGGTTTCCCATTTCACGGAGTCTTCATGATACCGTTCGTAAGAGAAATAGTTTGCTTTTTCGGGCTTACCGGCCATCATAATGGTCCTGATGTAGGTTCTGAAGTGTGTGGCATAGCCAACGTTATGGCTCTGAATTCTGTAATTGAGCTCAATTGGAATCTGCAAAACCGAATCGCGCACCTCTTGCGAAATGAAATCGTATTTGGCCATTTGCTGAATGACCACGTTACGGCGCTTAAGTGAATTTTCCGGATTCATAACCGGGCTGTAATAGGTGGGCGCGCGAAGAAGCCCAACGAGTACAGCTGCCTGCTCAATTTTAAGGGAGTCGGGGGTAGTATCGAAAAATATTCTTGAAGCTGTCTTAATGCCAAATGTTTCATGTCCAAAGGTTACCGTATTGAGGTACATCACAAGAATTTCGTTTTTTGTGTAGTAGCGTTCAAGCCTGACAGCTGTGTGCCATTCTTTTAGTTTTATGAGAATCAGATTGACTTTCCGTACAATTTTATTTTTTCCCTTGATATTTCTGGTATCGAATAGATTCTTTGCCAGTTGTTGGGTAATAGTGCTACCCCCCCCTGCATTCTGGCCCCCTAACACGGTTCTGAAGAACACACGGGCCAAGCCCCGGGCATCAATTCCGGAATGTTTTTTGAAACGAATGTCTTCCGTAGCTACCAATGCGTTAATAAGGTTTGGCGACAGATCATGGTACTCGACGAAGGTGCGATTTTCGATATAAATCTTCCCAAGTAAAACGCTGTCACTCGAATAAACTTCCGAAGCCAGATTGTTCTGTGGGTTTTCAAGATCCTCAAAAGAAGGCAGATACCCTAACTTCCTCTGGGATATCAGAATAAACAGAATAACAATAATCAGGATAGGAATTATGAAAAGAGCCCACATAATTCTTAGGTAGCGGGCATTGGAGTTGCTTTTTAAGGACATAGCATTATAGCTTTGCGACAAAATTAATAATTATTTTCATTCAAAATTTTGATCTTGGCTTTGTATTTGATTTACTTTGCACATTTTAATTTTATTATTTGAGTGCGATAAACGTAAAGCCTCAAGATACGACTATTATAATAATTGTTCCGGTTGTTCCGTTTTTGGCATATGAGATCCGAAAACTTTTTTCCGGATTCAGCGGGTTGGATTTTTTTTTGAGTTTCAACAGCATGTTTTAAGTGAAATATTAGTTCCTTTATAGATAGATTTAAATATGGAAGAAAACCTGGTAATCGTTGAGTCGCCTGCGAAGGCAAAAACTATTGAAAAGTTTCTGGGAAAGGATTATCTGGTAAAATCTAGTTTTGGTCATATCAGAGATCTCGCCAAAAAGAATCTTGGTATCGATATAAATAACAGTTATAAGCCGGAGTATATTGTTTCCCCTGATAAGAAAAAGGTAGTTGATGAGCTTAAAAAACTTGCAAAGGGCGCAAAAGTTGTTTGGCTTGCCTCTGATGAGGACCGTGAGGGGGAGGCTATTTCCTGGCATTTGTATGAGGTTTTAGGGCTCAAGCCGGAAAAGACGCGTAGGATCGTTTTTCATGAAATTACCAAAGACGCTATTCTCAACGCAATCAAAAACCCAAGGTTTATTGATATAAATCTTGTAAATGCCCAACAGGCGCGGCGTGTGCTCGACAGGCTTGTGGGTTTTGAGCTTTCCCCCCTTTTGTGGAAAAAAATCAAACCATCGCTTTCAGCCGGAAGGGTGCAATCAGTTGCGGTAAAACTTATTGTTGAGCGCGAGAGGGAAATCAATGCGTTTCAGGTTAGTTCGTCCTTCAGGGTAGGGGCCCATTTCAATATTGTGGAGCCCAAAGGAAAGGTTTCGGAGCTTTTAGCGGAATTGGAAAAACGAATAACCGAGGTATCTTCTGCAAAAAGCCTGCTTGAGAAATTGAACGGGGCCGAATTCAGAGTTGCCGATGTTACTAAGAAGCCAGGCAAAAAGTCACCCTCCCCGCCTTTTACTACTTCAACTCTTCAGCAGGAAGCCAGCAGGAAATTGGGTTTCTCGGTGGCTCAAACGATGACTATTGCCCAGCGCCTTTACGAAGCCGGGAAAATCACTTACATGAGAACCGACAGTGTTAATCTTTCGCAGACAGCCATTTTAGGATCCTCCTCAGTTATCGAAGCTCTGTATGGGAAAGATTATGTGCATACCCGAAATTTCGTTACGAAATCCAAGGGGGCGCAGGAAGCTCACGAGGCAATCCGTCCTACATTCATGGAAAACAGCAGTATTGATGGGAACAGCACCGAACAGAGACTCTATGAGCTGATCTGGAAGAGGACTTTGGCTTCACAAATGGCGGACGCAATTCTCGAAAAAACGAATATCCGCGTCAGCAACTCCAACACACCTGAAATATTTGTCGCCACTGGTGAAGTTTTAAAGTTCGACGGTTTTCTGAAAGTATATATGGAGTCGAGCGATGATGAGAACGCCGATGAGGAATCCAAAGGACTGCTTCCTCCGCTAAAAGTTGGTGACATCCTTGATCTCAGGAAAATGGAAGCCGCTGAAAAATTTTCTCTGCATCCGCCGCGATATACCGAAGCCAGCCTGGTTAAAAAGATGGAGGACCTTGGGATAGGCCGACCATCCACCTATGCGCCAACTATTTCAACAATACAGCAGCGAGAGTATGTTATTAAGGAGGACAGGGACGGTAGTACCCGGATTAGCAGGATTATTGTTCTCAGCAACAAAACTATTAAGGAGTCCCAAAAAGAAGAAAACTTTGGGTTTGAAAAATCAAAACTATTCCCTACCGATATTGGTACTGTTGTAAATGACTTTCTGGAACAATACTTCAAAGAGATTTTGGATTACAATTTCACTGCAACAGTTGAAGCAGAGTTCGATCAGATTGCAGAGGGGAATATGATATGGAGCACTATGATCGACAAGTTTTACAAGCCTTTCCACCTGAAAGTTGACGATACCGACAAAACCGGCGAGCGTTCCAAAGGGGAGCGGGTTTTAGGAACCGATGCTGTTTCAGGAAAACCTGTACTTGTGAAAATAGGCCGTTACGGACCTGTGGTGCAGATAGGGATTGCTACCGATGAGGAGAAACCCCGGTTTGCAAGTTTGCAGAAAGGTCAGAGCCTCGAGACCATTACCATGGAAGAGGCAATGGACCTCTTCAAGTTGCCACGTAAAGTTGGCAGCTTTGAAGACAATGATGTTGTTATTGGCATCGGTCGGTTTGGGCCTTATGTGAGACACCTCAGTAAGTTCTATTCCCTAAAAAGGGGAGTTGACGATCCTATGACGATAACCTTGGATAGAGCCATTGAATTAATTGAAGGCAAGCGCTCCGACGATAAAAACAAGCTTATCAAGTCGTTTGCCGAGGACCCTGAGATCCAGATTCTAAATGGTCGTTACGGTCCCTATATTGCTGTGGGGAAGAGCAATTTCAAGATCCCCAAATCAAAGGACCCTGCAAGTTTAAGCTACGAGGAGTGTAAGGCCATAATAAAGGCTGGCCCAACAAAACCTTCAAAGAAGAAGAAATAAAATTTAAGTATGGATCTAAATGATTACTTCAACCCGGTAAGTCTTGATAAGCCGGCTGTTCATATGATTCCTGATGATCTTACATTCAGCAGGAGGATTAAGATTCATACCCCCGATCATAAGATCACCAGTATTGGCGATTACGATATTGCTATTATAGGGATTCCGGATGACAAGAATGCATTTATCAAAGGTTCGTCTGCTGCACCGGATGCCGTGAGAGCGCGCCTATATCAATTATCCAGCATCAACCGCAAGACAAGGATAATTGATTTGGGAAACCTTAAAATTACTGATAATCCCAATGACAGTTATTTTGCCTTGAGGGATATTCTGCTGGAACTTATCGCGAAATCGGTTGTGGCAGTTATCATTGGCGGAAGTCAGGACCTGAGTTATGGTGTTGATTTAGCCTTGAATCAAAAAAAAGAAGTTTATCATCTTTTAAGCATGGATTCCAGGCTGGATTTGGGCTTTAAAGAAAAATCAATTACTTCAAGAAACTATCTTGACACCTTATTATCCGATAAGGACCCGAAAATTTTCAACTATACGAATCTTGGGCATCAGACCTATTTTACTCCTGATCGTTTAAAAGACATCATCGACAAAAAGGGATATGAAAGCCTTCGGCTGGGTTATGTAAGGTCAAACCTCTCCGTTGTTGAGCCTCAGATCCGGGATGCTGATTTTATTAGTGTGGATATGAGTTGTGTCAGACAGTCTGACGCTCCGGGTGTTACACTTCCCTCGCCAAATGGGTTTTTTGGTCATGAACTATGCCAACTTGCACGTTATGCCGGAGCAGCAACAGGGATCAAGGCATTTGGAGTTTTTGAGCTGTCGCCTGAGAATGATATAAACGGGCACACTGTTCATTTAGCCGCACAAACCCTATGGTATTTCCTCGATGGTTATTCCATTAAAATCAAGGAGAACCCGCAATTGGGTGGTGCAACCAAGTTTATTGTGAATATGCAATCTGCCGGTCAAGATATCAGCTTTTATAAAAGTTTAAAGACAGAACGCTGGTGGATGGAAATCCCCATAATTAATCCTCTTACGGGTTTGAATTACTTAATTTCCTGTAATTATGAGGATTATCAGCTTGCCAGTACAGACGAAATTCCCGAAAGATGGTGGAAATCGTTTCACAGGCTGGGATAATTCCCCCGAAACAGTCCTCATGCAAATATGTTATATTCAATTGGTTAGTAATTGTTCTCAGCCGTTTTTACAGATAGTTTGACTTATTAACAATATTATGTTAATAAAATTTGTTACTGAGAAGGATTTTTACTTATTTTAGCGAGTCTTAAAAGGCTCTGGAGTATTGTATTAAAGTAGTTGACATTTACGAGGTTGAAGAATTTGAAAATCGGCTTATATATATCACTTTTACTTATTTCGGTTCTGACCTATGGGCAACAGGATCCGGAATTCAGTCAGCACAATTCCGCAATGACTCTTTTTAACCCGGGTTCAGTAGGGAGTCGCGACAGGATTTGCCTGAACGCGGTGCATCGTGAACAATGGGTCGGATTTCCAGGTGCACCATCCACTTCCTATTTTAGCGCGGACGGGGCATTCGATGTTTTCGGAAAAAATATTGGGGCGGGAATTTCAATATTAAATGACAATTTCGGTTTTGATTCTGATCTTGGCATCAATTTGCAAGGCGCTTACCGGTTTGATTTGGGTTCAGGAAAGTTAGGTATTGGTTTGAACGCAGGGATTTTGAATAAATCACTTAATCCGGAATGGAAAACCTTGGGCACAAGCGGTGAGATTCAGGAAGGGGCGGCCGGAGATCCGAATATCCCTCAGGCAAAGGAAAGCAGGGTTGCATTTGACCTTGGATTTGGTGTTTTTTATCGTTCGGAAAATATTTTTATGGGGATTTCCGCAACTCACTTGAATCAAGCGCGTATAAAATACGAAAATGCGACCCCGTATCTAGTCAGACATTATTATGTTACAGCAGGTTATAACATTCAACTTCAAAATCCACTGTTCGAAATAATGCCTTATTTTATATTAAAAACTGATTTTAAAGCGAATCAGATTTATCTGAATACCACAGTTAAATACAATAAAAAGTTTTGGGGTGGCGTTTCTTACAGAGGAGGTGACGCCATCGTGGGATTGGTTGGCTTAGAGTTGTTTAACGGAGTTAGGATAGGCTACTCATACGATTTCACTGTGTCACAGATTGGCAAATATAGCGATGGTTCCCATGAACTGACTATTGGTTATTGCTTTGATCTGAGTTTGGATAAATCGCCACAAAAATATAAGAGTATTAGATTTTTATAATAATTTGACTATTTTTATAGAGTTTTTTTAAATAATTTATTGTTGATTTTAAAAGATTGTTTTAGCAAATAATACCCAAAAGCTATGAAAAAGTTTGTTCCCTTGCTGATTCTGTTGGCATTTCTAGGAAGCTGTTCCAACTTTGATAACGGAGAATTGGTTGGTGTTCAGGGACGTAAGGCATACATTGAGCCTGATCCATTTGGAATGTTGTTCATTCCTATGGGAAGTTTCGTAATGGGGCCCAGCGACCAGGATTTGTCTTTCGCACAAAATGCCCAATCGAAAACTGTTTCGATTGATGCGTTCTGGATGGACGAGACAGAAATAACCAACAATGAATATCGCCAGTTTGTTTATTGGGTGAAGGATTCACTTGTAAGGCAGAATTTGGCTGACCAGGATCTTGAGGATTATTTCATTTCAGATAAAGAGGGAAATGCTGTCAAAGTGTTGAAAAACGGAGAGGAGAAAAACCTTATCAATTGGGATCAACCATTAGATTATAGTGGCAAGGTTGAAGAGGTTGCGACAGCCATTGATGAAGTCGAACTTTATTATACCGGTGACGCTAAATTCTTCAATCGCAAGCAACTTGCTGTTGAGAAACTTAAGTATATCTATTATTGGATCGATTTGCAACAAGCAGCAAAAAGAACTAACCGTTACGATTCAAAAACTCAGGCATATCAGGGAAATGTTACCAATTTGGATGGAACTACTGCCAAAGTTGAAGGACGTCAGTCATTTGTTTTTAAGGATGAGGTATTGGTTTATCCCGACACTCTTTGTTGGATTGCTGATTTTACCTTCTCTTACAACGAGCCATATGCCAATATGTATTTCTACCATCCTTCTTATGACAACTATCCCGTTGTAGGTGTAAACTGGAAACAGGCATCTGCTTTTTCAATTTGGAGAACTCAATATCTTAATATGGCTCTTGCAAGAGACGGACAGCCTTTTGTTCAGGACTACCGCCTTCCGGTTGAAGCTGAGTGGGAGTATGCAGCCCGCGGAAATCTTGCTTTAAGCATGTATCCCTGGGGTGGTCCTTATATCAGAAACCAGCTGGGATGCTTTGTTGCAAACTTCAAGCCTTTAAGAGGTAACTATATCGATGACGGAGCGCTAATCACTGAAAGAGTGGGTTCCTTTACTCCAAACGAGTATGGACTTTATGATATGGCAGGAAACGTTGCGGAATGGACTGCCAATGCATATGACGAATCTGCTTATGTTTTTTCACACAATATGAATCCCGATTATAAATATAATGCTAAACCTGAAGATCCTGCCGTAATGAAAAGGAAAACTGTACGCGGTGGTTCATGGAAAGATGTGGCTCATTTTCTTCAGGTAAGTGTTAGGGATTACGAATATCAGGACAGCGCAAAATCTTATGTCGGATTTAGATGTGTTCGCTCATACCTAGGTACAAACTAAAATATTAAAACCCTTATATTATGAATATTGCCGAAATAGTACAGAGTTCCGCCTGGAAGAATTTCATGGCCAAGCTCTATGGGATCGGGGCTGCAGTTGTTATCGTGGGAGCTTTGTTTAAGATCATGCACTGGCCGGGTGCCGGTATCATGCTCACAGCGGGATTGGCTACTGAAGCTGTAATTTTCTTTTTCTCCGCTTTTGAACCATTGCACGAAGAACTCGATTGGACCTTGGTTTATCCTGAATTAGCAGGAATGACGGATCCTGACGAGATGGAAGATTTCAGAGAAGAAAGCATAGCCGGTAGAGGTGTGGGTTTGCAGAAGTTTGATGAGTTGTTCCAACAAGCTGATATTCGGCCCGAAACCATAAAAAATCTTAGTACTGGCCTTAACAGTCTTAACCAAACGGCAACAAATTTGGGCGACATAACTGCAGCAAGTCTTGCTACAAAAGATTATCTTAATAATATGAAGACTGCTGGGGAATCGGTAAGCTCTTTTGCAAATATTTATTCACAGAGTTCGGGTGAACTTACCAATTCTGTAGGTGCATTAGCTTCCTCGTACAAGAAAACAGCCGAGATGATCGACAAATCGGGTCAGGAGATCGCTCAGAAATTTACTCAGTCGAGTGCCGATATTACCACAACCTATACCGAACTCTCGAAAACTGTGAAGTCGGATTACACAAACATTACGCAAGGACACAAACAGTTCAGCGATCAGTTGAACTCCCTTAATAAAAACCTTGCCGAACTTAACGACTCTTACATGAAGCAGGTTAAGGGCAGTCAGGAGCATATCAAGGGTTCGGAAAGTGTATATCAAGGTATGGACGACATGATGAAGAGTCTTAAATCCTCTGTTGATGAAACTCAAAAATACAAAGACGAAATCAGCAAGCTTAGTCATAATCTTTCTGAATTGAATAATATTTACGGGAACATGCTTTCAGCAATGAGTGTGATTTCGAAGAAATAAATTTATAACTATATACAAATATTATGGGTCACGGCAAGGAAACCCCTAGGCAAAAGATGATCGGTATGATGTATTTGGTACTGACAGCGCTTCTGGCGATGAACGTATCCAAAGACGTACTTAATGCATTCATTTTGGTGGATGAGGGACTCACAAAGACTACCCATAACTTCTTTCAGAAGAATGAAAGCCTTTATGATGATTTTGAAGCTGCATATCAATTAAATAAAACGAAGGTTCAGGATTGGAAGACTAAGTCCGATGAAGTAAAAGAAAAGTCGCAGGCTATTTACGATTTGATGCAGGAATACAAAAAGCAAATTGTTATAAAGGGAGAAGGACCTGAAACCGAAGCCATTCATGAAGACGAAGTTCATTTACACCTCGTTGCAGGGAAAGATAATACCAACGTTCCGGCTGAGGTAATGATATTAAACAAAAAGGGTGCTGAGCTTAAGGAGGAAATGATTAAGTACAAGGAATATCTTTTTTCCTTGATTGAAGATAAGGAAACCAATGCCTCTCTTGTTAAGTCCATTGAATCCAGTCTTGACACTGAGGACCCACCTCCAACAAAAGAGGGAGAGCGCCATTCCTGGGAGTCAGAGAATTTTGAACACCTTCCTTTGGCTGCAGTAATTACGATGCTTTCCAAAATGCAGAGTGATATCCGTAATTCCGAGTCGGAAATTGTGAGTTATCTGCTTAGCCAGATTGATGCGGGTTCCTTTAAGTTCAATAAAATTGATGCAGTTGTAATTTCGAGTTCCGATTATATTTTTAAAGGTCAGGAGTATAAGGCATCTGTTTTTCTTGCTGCCTATGATTCCACCAAACAACCTACCGTGCAGCTTGAAAACGGCACAGCTCTCGAAGTCAAGGACGGTAAGGGGATCTATACTGCGGTTGGTAGTTCAGTCGGAACACGTACCTGGGCTGGAACTATTGTTCTTGACGGTGGAGACAATAACATTATTCGTCGGGAGTTTAAAAAGGAATACCAGGTTGCTGAGGCAAGTGCTGTTATTTCGCCTACCAAAATGAATGTTTTTTATAGGGGAGTTAAAAATCCCGTTTCAATATCCGTTTCTGGAGTTCCTAAAGAAAACCTTATTGCTGATATTACCAAAGGCAGCATAAAAAGAGGGGGTGCTGATTGGGAAGTTATGCCTGCCTCAGGACCTGAAGGAGAAATCGTTACCGTTAAAGTTTCCGCAAAGGTAGATAATGCTACACGGTTTATGGGCAGCATGGATTTCAGGGTAAAGGATGTTCCCGATCCTGTAGCTGAAGTTGCAGGTCGTTCGCAAGGCGTAATTGGAATAGGTGAACTCACCCGTGCAGGTGGTGTTAAAGCCACACTTAAGAACTTCGACTTTGACCTTGATTTTACTGTTACTGAATTTACAGTTTCCGCTGTGCTTTCCGGGGGATTTACCAAGACGGAAATCAGTAAGGCAGATACCTATTCAAAACCTCAAATCGATATCATATCCCAGGTAAAAACCGGGCAAAGAGTTACATTTGAAAATATTAAAGCCGTAGGTCCTGACGGTAAAACCAGGACGCTGAACTCAATAGTGTTGAAAATTAATTAATACCTAGAATAATGAAAAGAGCTGCTTTATTTCTGGTTGGCGCCTTTATTATCGCTCAGGGTTTGCGTGCGCAGAACACCGTAACGCAATCTACACAGCCTGCCACGCCCAATCCGCAATTAACTCTTGATACCTTGAAGATTGTGGATGTGTATGAAAAAATTCATATTCCCGAGAAGAAACCCATTCCCTATGTTCCTATCCGGGAAGCAGATGTTATGTGGGCGAAAGATGTTTGGAGGATTATCGATTTGAGAGAGAAAATGAATCAGCCTCTGTATTTCCCTATTACTTCCATAGGAAAACGAATGAGTTTCTTCGGACTTGTAATGTATGGAGTACGAGAACACAACCTGCATGCATTCAAAGATGACAAATACAACCTATTTTCATCGCAGTCAATGATCGGGTATAAGGATATTGTTGCAGCTCTTGGTGCAGACACGCTTCTTGGGGGTGAAGTTCGTTTGAAAACCCATCTAGTTAAGCAGCTTTTGGTTAAAGAGAAATGGTTTTTTGATAAGCAACATTCTACAATGAAAGTGCAGATTGTTGGTATAGCCCCTATAAAGGTTTACAACAAAACGCTTACAGATGCCAATGGAAATGTTAGCACTAGTCCTGAGGTAAGTAGGGAGATTCTTTTTTGGCTTTATTTTCCTGAATTCAGAGAACTTTTTGCTAAAAGTGAGGTTTATAATCGCTTCAGCGATTCTCAGAACATATCATTTGATGACTTGTTCATGCAACGTCGGTTTGCCTCCTACATTTATGGGGAGTCAAACGTTTTTGAAAACCGTTTCATTGTCGACTACCTTGTTGGTGATGATATCCTGTATGAATCAGAAAAAATTAAAAGTTCTCTGATGGAAATGGAGCATGATCTTTGGGAATATTAGAATTTTATTTAATATGAAGAGGCCGCTTTGTTAAAAGCGGCCTCTTTCTTTTTATGGTATTTGTTCATTTAAAAGGACATGTAAACCCTTATCCAAACTGGAGGGTGTTTTAAGCAGTTTGGAATCATTCGATCATTAGGTTGCAGCCACGAATGTCCGAATTGTCAACTCTGCCTAAAACTTCGAATCCTTCGCTTTCCTTCTTCCTTCCCAAATCGGAGGTAGCAATAAAGGAGCAGGAATAAGTATTTGCAAGATCAATAACATTAATGTTGCCAGTTTTTCCCGTTTCGAGCATTTGAAGCGGGTCATAGGTATCGCGTATGAGAATCCTCATCCATGGTGGGGTATGGAACAAGCCCCCTACATTCGAATAAGCCTGAGACAGCAGTTCTGTCATGCCATATTCTGAATGAACCTGATTTAAATTTAACTTTCTTTTGAGAAGGGCATGCAGATCTTCCCGCACCATTTCTTTTCTTCTTCCCTTCATTCCACCGGTTTCCATGATAATAATGCCTTCCAGATCTTCTTCGAATTTTTCTGCTAGCTCAAGTAGGGCGAAGCTGACGCCTAAAAGAAGTGTTGGCTGGCCGATGTTTTTCAATTTTCTTAGAATAGTAATCAGCTTTTCATACTCGTTGAGGTAGAAGCCACTTTCAGGATGGGAGGAGAGACTGATAAGTTTCTCTGCCATATAGATAAGTGAGGAGCCTGATCGTTCCAAATAAGATGGAAGCAAGGCAACAATGCAAAGTTTGGCAGGATCTCCATAAAAAATTTCAAATCCTGAGAGAAAGCTCTTTTCATAAAGGCTTTTGTGCGCCACAAAATGTCTGGAAGGTTTTATTCCGGTTGTGCTGCTTGATTCGAAAACAATTTCAGCTTTCTTGTCCACAGCAATTATTTCGTGAGATTTGAATAGCTCCACAGGTAGAAATGGGATTTTGCGATAATCAGTTATCTTATCCGGATCAAGTTTCAGATGGGATATGAAACTCTTGTATGTTGGGACATGCTGCGATTGATAACGGAAGGTTTCCAATGCAAGGCTCTGAAATTCAGACTCATTTTGAATGTTGAATATTTTGCCTGATTCCATCTTTTATGGAGTATAGAATTGTAAAGAATGAGGAAAGGCGCAGAAACGCAGAAAATACTCTTTGCCTGCGAAATCCTGCGCCTTTTTTATGTTCGCCAAAATTATGTGACGATTAGTACGCTTTGCTTATCCCCTGATAGCTTTAATGCCAGGTAGATCTTTGCCTTCGATGTATTCCAGCATTGCTCCGCCACCTGTTGAAACGTAACTTACCTTGTCAGCCAAACCGAATTTGTTAACTGCTGCTACCGAGTCACCGCCTCCAACTAAACTATATGCTCCTTTTGCTGTAGCTCGCGCAATAGCTTCAGCTATAGAAACAGTCCCTTTCTGAAAGTTTTTCATTTCGAAAACGCCCATTGGTCCGTTCCATAGAATGGTCTTGGAATTTTCAATCACTTCGCTGAGAAGGGCAATGGTTTTTGGTCCCACATCAAGGCCCATCATACCTTCTTCACCTTTTTCTATATCTGTGATTTTGGTGTTTGCCTCGTTGTCGAATTTGTCAGCAAGAACTTGATCAACCGGCAGAATGAGGTTTACTCCTTTGGCAGCAGCTTTGTTAATAAGATCAAGGGCAAGGTCGAGTTTATCTTCTTCACAAAGAGATTTCCCGATGTTCCCGCCTTTGGCTTTAATGAAAGTATATGTCATTCCACCGCCAATAATGAGATTGTCGACCTTGTCAAGCAGGTTTTCAATTACCAGAATTTTGTCGGAAACCTTTGCTCCACCCATGATAGCTGTAAAAGGTTTAACAGGGTTGTGCAGAACTTTCTCCATAGCAAGGAGTTCGTTACCGATTAGGTATCCGAACATACTTTTTCCGGGGAAATGAGCAGCAATAAGCGCAGTAGAGGCATGGGCCCTGTGAGCGGTTCCGAAAGCGTCGTTTACGTAACAATCGGCTAGCTTGGAGAGATTCTTCACAAACTCTTTTTGACTTTCTTTAACCTTGGCTTTCCCAGCTTTTTTCTCTTCCTCTGATGCTTCTTTGCCTAGATGGTAAGGTTTTCCTTCCTCTTCTTCGTGGTATCGAAGATTTTCAAGCAGCATAACATCTCCTGCTTTAAGCGAAGCAGCCATTTTCTCTACTTTTTCACCCACACACTCACCGGCAAAAAGAACCGGCTTTCCAAGAGCTTTTTCTACTGCAGCAACAACATGCTTCAGGGAATATTTTTCGACAACTTTACCGTCGGGTCTTCCGAGGTGTGACATTAGAATGGCAGCGCCGCCATCGGAGAGAATTTTTTTGATGGTGGGTAACGCGGCCCTGATCCGGTTGTCGTCAGTTACTTCAAAATTGCTATTTAGGGGTACATTGAAATCAACCCTAACAATTGCTTTTTTTCCGGAGAAATTGAATTTATCAACAGTTAGCATATTCTTTTACTTTTAAGTTATTTTTATGTTCTTTTTCAAAACATCCTCAAAGGTAAAAAAAGTATTTTTATATTTGACTCTGACAGCAAACAAAAGGAGTCGAACTTTGAAGCGTCGGCGAAAGATAAATGGGGGTAAATGCCGCATCGTCTTCACAAGCACTTACATCATAAAGTCCTGTTTAACAAACAACTGAATTATATAGCAAATCGGATGGGCATACTTTTACAGAGAAATCCGTTAATCTTGAACTGATTATAACTAAGAATTACGAAAATGTTATTTCGGGATATACCTGGACAAAAGGAGATAAAAGACAGTTTAATCCGTACTGTTCATGAAGGTCGGATAAGCCATGCTCAGCTGTTTTACGGGCCCGAGGGTTCGGGTAAACTTGCTTTGGCAATTGCCTATGCTCAGTATATATCTTGCGGGAATAAGCAAGCCGAAGATTCCTGTGGCACATGCCCATCTTGTATTAAGTATTCAAAACTGGTTCATCCGGACTTGCATTTCGTTTTTCCGGCAACTTCTCCATCAGCAACAAAAACGGATGAAACACCAGTTGAAAAATCACTTGAAAAATGGAGGGAGATTGTTATCGAGAATCCTTTTTTTGATCAGTATCAGTGGTATGATAAAATTGGGATAGAAAACAAACAAGGACTTATTGGAGTAAAAGAGAGTGCAGAAATCATCAGAAAGTTGAATCTCAAATCGTACGAATCCGATTTTAAAATACTTATCATGTGGCTGCCCGAAAGGATGCATGCAACCGCCGCTAACAAGCTGCTTAAAATGATTGAAGAGCCGCCCTTGGGTACGGTTTTTCTTCTCGTTTCAGAGTTGCCGGGGGAGGTGCTTCCGACCATATTGTCGAGAACCCAGTTGTTTAAAATCCCCCGTCTTGGAGATGAGGATGTTAGAATTGCCTTGAAATTGAAAACAGGTCTAGATGATGACCTTATTGATGATGCAGTAACCTTGGCGAATGGCAATTTCAACAAGGCCCTCAGCTCGCTTACTGAAGACGGTCAGAATAAAGGGAATTTTGACACTTTCGTGAGCTTCATGCGGATTTGTTATGCCTTTAGCATTGTCGATATGATTGAATGGGTAGATGAAATGGCTAAAACGGGCAGGGAGAAACAAAAAATGTTTCTTTCTTATGCCTTGCGAATGGTAAGGGAGAATTTCCTAATAAACACCGGTCATGCCCGTATATCACACATGGCCCGGTATGAGAGTGATTGGTCAGTAAAGTTTTCCAGGTTCATTAACGGAAAAAACATCATTGATATTTATGAAGAATTCAATAATGCCTACAATCATATCTCGGCAAATGCCAATGCCAAAATTGTATTTTTGGATTCCGGACTTAAGATCGGTAGAATGTTAAAGCGGTAATTATATCATTTTTTTTCATAATTTTGCCATTAGCCAAATCTGGATTTAAAATTCCGGTTGAATTATTCGAATCTGGCCACAGATTCAATCAGCGTATTGATCTGATTTTAACTAAAATCAGATAAGCGTTAGTTGTGCAAACCTTTAGGCTTGCCTTTGTTTTCTCTGTGGCAGTTTATTATTGTTGCTTAGATTCTTAAAACAGTGAATCTCGGGCATATTTTTAATTCGATCGATTTAAGGCTTAATTTAAAACTTTGAATAATGATTCACAGAGGTTGTTGTAAAGAAGGCTGTTCCGAGAATCTTAATGACAACCAGGATAAGATATCAAACTATTTCAGCGGATGTGCCAAGCTTGATGATTATGACTGGTTAAGAGATATACCCAAGGGCATTAATGAATTTGATGCAGTTGAGATACGGTTCAAAAATACCCGGAAAGCTTTTTACAGAAACACAAATGAACTTCGCTTAAAGAGAGGCGATCTTGTTGCGGTAGAGGCCTCTCCGGGACATGATATTGGTATAGTTTCCCTTACAGGGGAAATTGTGGTACACCAGATGCTGAAATACGGCCTTAACCCTGCCGCCGACGATTTAAGGAAGGTATATCGAAAAGCCAAACAGGCTGACATTGACAAATGGAAGGAAGCCATTGATCTGGAAACCAAGACCATGCTTAGATCGCGCAGAATAACTGAGGATTTGAAGCTGAACATGAAGATCGGTGACGTGGAATACCAAGGAGATAAAACGAAGGCAATTTTTTACTACATTGCCGATGAGCGTGTAGATTTTCGCGAGTTGATAAAACTATTAGCCGACGAATTCCGGATTCGTATCGAGATGCGGCAGATAGGAGCGCGACAGGAGGCTGGAAGAATTGGCGGAATCGGGTCCTGTGGCAGGGAACTTTGTTGTGCATCATGGATTACCAATTTCGCATCTGTTACTACTGCTGCTGCGCGGTACCAGGAAGTATCCCTAAACCCCCAAAAACTTGCTGGACAGTGTGGAAAACTTAAATGCTGCCTGAATTATGAAGTCACTTCCTATCTTGATGCACAAAAGGATTTTCCCTCCAAGGATGTGAATCTTAAAACCCGTCAGGGGGATGCTTACCATGTGAAAACCGATATATACAGAGGCCTGTATTGGTATTCTTTGGCTAAGGAATCCGGTGTTACCCTTGTGCCTGTTCCAGTAGAGCGGGTTGGGGAAATAATTATGATGAACAAAAAAGGTGAGTTGCCCGAAAATCTTGTATTGTTGGATGACATCCAGAAAGTGGACATAAGCTATCAGAATGATGTTGGACAGGATAGTCTCACTCGTTTTGATGATAAGAAATCACAACAACGGCGTAAAAAGAAGAAGAAAAACCGGAATCCGAGAAATTAGCATGAAACTATTAATATTTATAATTGGAATTTCTTTTGTTGTTGCCTCCTGCGATCCTTTCATGTATTATGATGAATACAGCAAAACCGAAGGAGAGCAATGGAAGTGGTCGGATAAAAAGACCTTCGAGGTGGAAGTGAAAGACAGTCTGAACATGTTTAGTGTTTTGGTCAACATAAGGCATACCACTGACTATCCGAAAAGCAATCTTTTTGTTTTCATATCAACTACCTCCCCAACCGGGGCTTCCCGCAGGGATACCCTTGAAATCATTATTGCAGAAGATAATGGGAAATGGAAGGGGAATGGGTTTGGCAACATCAAGTTAGTCTCGAGGGAGTACAGAAAAGCCGTTCGTTTTGCAAGCCCAGGAATTTATACCTTTGAAATTGAACAGGGAATGAGGATACCGGAAATTCCTGTTACTGATGTTGGGTTGCGGATTGAAGAGTATAGAGAATTAAGATAAAAGCAATAGTTTTGGGTAAAGATAAACTCAGAAGGTTCGAGGAACTAAGTCATTTTGATCGGGTATTTCAACCCCGTATGGATGAGATTACAGGCAAAGAATACTTTCTTAAAGGCAGGTGGAAGCAAGAAGTTTTTCATAACGAAAATCCACTTATCCTTGAATTGGGATGTGGCAAGGGGGAGTATACTATCGGAATGGCGAAGCGCTTTCCCGACAAGAATTTTATTGGGATTGACATTAAGGGGGCTCGAATGTGGAAAGGAGCCCGGTCCTCTCACGAAGAAAAAATCCTTAATGCTTCCTTTCTGCGGACGCGTATAGAATTGATTTCCTCTTTTTTTTCTCGGGATGAGGTGGATGAGATTTGGATTACTTTTCCGGATCCGCAGCCAACCGAAAGAAGAAAGAAAAAAAGACTTACTTGCCCGGGTTTTTTAACTCGATACCAAGGGTTTCTTGTGGATGGAGGGATAGTGCATCTGAAGACGGATAGTGAGCTTTTATTTGACTATACATTGAGCCTTGCAAAACACAACGAAATTGAAATTGTTGATATGAGTTCCGATCTCTATAAGAGATCGGAACTGGTAGATCCAGTTTTAGAGATTAAGACCTATTACGAGCAAAAATTCCTTGATGCCGGTTCTAATATCAATTACCTGAAATTCAGGCTTAAAAAAAGCATTCCAATCAATGAAATCCCCGAAAAAAAAGGATGATGGGTTTTTCACTCGCGTGCATGAGGTTGCCCGTATGATTCCTTTTGGGAGAGTTACCTCCTATGGAGCCATTGCACGCTACCTTGGAACAGCCGGATCGTCAAGAATGGTAGGTTGGGCAATGAACAATACACACCATATAAGCGACTATGTCCCTGCCCACAGGGTGGTTAACCGTAATGGATTACTCTCTGGGAAACACCATTTTCCTGGCTCAGACATAATGAGGGAGTTGCTCGAAAACGAAGGCGTGCCGGTCGAAGACGATCAGATTGTGAATTTTGAAAAGTATTTCTGGGATCCTAATAAAGAATTAATCTAATTAAACTTTTTTTTTGGTAATTTTACAACTTCTAACAGATAATCATAGGGGATTCAAAGTTTATGAAATCCTTGGCTCGCCTTAAAAAATAAAAGAAATGAACTTTACACACGAAATGGTCCTTCAAAGCCTGAAGCAGGTTGTTCATCCTGAAAAGGGCTTGAATATTGTAGAATTGGGCATGGTTGAAAACCTAATTGTTGATTCCGGGAAAATCAGTTTTTCCCTAAGCTCAGCAAAGCCTAATGATCCCTTGCTTGCCTCTATAAAAAAGGCTGCAGTAATCGCCCTTAAGTCTGCATTCGGTTCAGGGATCGAAGATCATATTTCCATCTCTGCTCAAATTCCAGTGCATAAGACAGCTAATCCGGTTCGGACCGGACCCTTGCCCGGGGTGAAGAACATCATTGCTGTAGCATCAGGTAAGGGGGGAGTTGGTAAATCAACTGTTGCAGTAAACCTGGCTGTGGCCCTTGCTAAAACCGGAGCATCTGTAGGGCTTCTGGACGCTGATGTTTACGGGCCTTCAATTCCAAAGATGTTTGATCTTGAGGGTGAACGCCCGGTTATACGTCAGGATGGGAATCGTGAGCTTATGATTCCAATTGAAAAATATGGGGTTAAGGTTCTGTCACTAGGCTTCTTTGTAAACCCGGAGGACGCAGTAGTGTGGAGAGGCCCTATGGCAACAAATGCCCTTAAACAGCTAATTACTCTTGGTGACTGGGGAGATCTCGATTATATGCTGATTGACCTTCCTCCAGGAACCGGCGACATTCATCTTACCATGGTTCAGGAGGTGGCTGTAACAGGGGCTGTTATTGTAAGCACACCGCAACAGGTTGCTTTGGCTGACGTGATTAAAGGAATCGCAATGTTTGCCGGTGACAAGATTAACGTTCCTGTTCTGGGACTTGTTGAAAATATGTCCTGGTTCACACCTGCTGAACTCCCTGAAAACAAGTATTATATTTTTGGTAAAGAGGGGTGTAAGCAATTAGCCAATAAGCTGGGTCTTGATCTGCTGGCCCAGATCCCGCTGGTGCAGAGTATTTGTGAGAACGGCGACTCCGGAAAGCCTTCGGTGCTTGACAACAATGACCCTGTTGGAAAAGCCTTTGATACATTGGCCAAAAATTTGATTGCTAGTATTGAAAAACGAAATCAGGAAAAAGATCCTACCAGGAAAGTTGAAATTACCAATACAGACGGATGCGATGCAGTAAAATCGAAATAATAAAACCTAATGGAAAAAACTACTCTTCAGGAAAAAGTAAACCTTGCACTTGAGAAAATCCGGCCATATCTCAATGCTGATGGAGGTGATGTAAGCCTAATAAACATTAGCGAGGATTTGGTCGTCACAGTTAAATTCTCTGGAGCTTGCGATGGTTGTCCCTACAGCGTAATGACCCTTAAGGCCGGAGTGGAAGAGGCAATCAGGAAAGAACTTCCGGAAGTTAAGGATGTGGTAGCTGAAGCTTAAATAATCTCCGTTCTGATAAAATATAAACTGAATTTATCAGTTATTACTTTTACACCTAAAATCATCAGGTTTTTGAGGAATATCCTAAGATATAAGTATTTGTTGGTGGTGGCTTTTCTGACAACTGCCTGCTCAACTACGAAAAACACTTTCGTAAGCCGGAACTACCATAATATGGTTTCGCATTATAATATTTTCTTCAATGGGACAGAGAGTTTTAAGAAGGGAATTAAACGCGCGGAATCTTCTCAAACAGATAACTACACTAAGATTCTTCCCTTGTTTTATTATTCCGACAAGTCGATTTCCCAATCGGTAACCGGTGATATGGATAGGGCAATCAAGAAAGCGTCCAAGGTCATAACTCTTCACTCTATTACCGCCAAACCGGAATTAAAGAAAGGACCCCAATCCACAAGACAAAAAGATTTTTACAACCAAAAAGAATTTAATAAGTGGATCGACGATAATTATCTTCTTATGGGGATGTCATATGTTTATCAGAATCAGTTCAGTTTAGCCAGTGAAACGTTCAAGCATATAATAACCAACTTCCCAAACCAGCCGGTAACCTATGGTGCATTGATTTGGTTGGCAAGAGTATATATCGAAACCGGGGAGTATCGTGAAGCGGAAACTATACTTAAAAACTTGCAGTCGGACGAGAAAAGGCCAAAAAAATACGCGGAGGACTTTTATACGACGTTTGCAGATCTTTATCTGAAGGAAAAGAATTACCCTAAAGCAGCCGGGATGCTCGAAAATGCTATTGAACTCGTTAAGAAAAAGCAATACCGTATCCGTTACACCTATATTCTAGCGCAGGTACACCAGGAAGCCGGAGAACTTGAAAAAGCACTGCAGGCATACAAAAAGGTTATTAAGATGAATCCTCCTTATGAAATGACCTTTAACGCAAAGATCAACATGGCTGGCTCTTTTCAGGCAGGTTCCGAGGGAGGTAGGGAAATCCGGACTCTTCTCAGAAAAATGTTAAAAGATGAGAAGAATAAAGACTTTCAGGACCAGATTTATTACGCTCTGGCAAATATTTCATTTAAAGAGGGAAAAAAGGCGGAGGCTATTAACCTTTATGAGCTTAGTATAAGTAAAAGCGTCGCAAACTTCAATCAAAAGGGCTTGTCCTATCTGGCATTGGCTGATATCTACTACGCTATTCCCGAATATGCCCTTGCGCAGGCCTATTATGATAGCACAATGCAGAATATTCAGAACACATTTGAGAATTATGAGCAATTGAGTGTTAAAACAAAATCCCTGACTCATCTTGTCGAAAACCTGATTATATATGAGCTGGAGGATAGCGTTCAGCGGCTTGCCAAATTGCCCGAAGCAGAACTCTACGTTGTTATTGATAAACTCATTGCTGATGTTGTGAGCAAGGAGCAGGAAGAGTTAAAGCGGAAATCCGAGGAAATGATGGATCAGCAGTTTGGTATGATGAATCAAAATGTAGGGGCGGCGGGTCAGCAATCAGGGACAGACGAAAGTGGGAGCTGGTATTTTTATAACCTTAACCTAAAGAGTTTCGGTCAACCCGATTTCCGGATGCGTTGGGGAACCCGCAAACTCGAGGATAATTGGAGACGGAAAAACAAGCAGGTGGTTGAAACATTTGAAACATCTGAAAATCAGGACCAATCCGACACAGAAAGCGAGAATAAAGTAGCCCTTCTAAGCACCAAAACAAGGGAGTACTATTTGCAAAGCATTCCTTTTACGGATTCTACCCTGGCCATATCCAATGAAAAGTTGGTGAACGCACTTTTCAATATGGGAGAAGTATATAGGTACGAACTTCGGGACCTTGATAATGCAGCCTTGTGTTTTGAAGAACTGATTAAGAAATATCCCATTCATAAATTGGTATTCCAAGCATATTATCACTTGTATGAAATCTACGGGCTTTTGAATAATATGCAAAGACGAGAATCTGCAAAGAATATAATAATTAGTAAATTTCCTGATAACCCTAGGGCCAGAATTCTTGCAAATCCCGATTATGTAAAAGAGTTGGAAGAAGAAATGAACCGGGTTAGCAGGTTTTATGAAGAGACTTATCTTAAATACAAGGCGGCAGATTATAGCGCTACTCTCAAAAATGCAGATTATGCGATTCTGCAATATAAAGGCGATGTATTACTGCCCCGGTTTATGTTGCTCAGGGCTTTGTCAGTCGGGCAGCTTCAGGGACGCGAAATGCTGAAGGCAGAGCTTGATAAATTGATTGAAACATATCCCGAACATGAGGTCAGCACTTATGCCGGGGAATTGATCGAATACATTTACGCGTTGTCGCCTGATATTAAGGCTGCTGATATTACCGCACAGGCTGAGGAATTATTTGAATTAAATCCTTCCGAAATTCACTATTTTGTAATTTCGGCTGTTAAATCAGTGGATATTAATCAATTAAACTTTAATTTGATTAATTTTAACCTTGACAATTTCGATAATCTGAATCTTGGAATATTGAAATCGGAAATGTCCGACAGAAATTTGCTGGCTGTGCAGTCTTTCAGCAATCTTGAAAAAGCCCGCCGCTATTTTCTGAGCGCAAGCAGCAGCCGGTCAGAAATTGTTGGAAACAACAAAAATGAGGACGTGTTGTTATTTTTGGTTTCCGCAAGTAATTATGATAAATTACTGAAAGATAATTCGATAACAAAATATTTGCTTTTTTACGAGAAACATTACTAAATAAAGGGAATTCCCGCCAAATGGAGAAAACTATTAAAATATTGTGGGTGGACGATGAGATCGACTTACTGAAGCCCTATATACTTTTTCTCCGGGAAAAGGGATTTCATCTGGAGACTGCCAATAATGGCGATGACGCTCTGGTAATGGTGAAAGAACTCGATTTCGACCTGATATTTCTTGATGAGAACATGCCGGGTCTCAGTGGTCTTGAAACCCTTTCACGTATCAAGTTAATCAGACCCAACGTTCCTGTGGTAATGATTACCAAAAGCGAAGCAGAGGATATAATGGAGGAAGCTATTGGCTCAAAAATTGCCGATTACCTAATTAAGCCGGTAAATCCAAATCAGATTCTCCTGACAATAAAAAAGAACATTGATACCAAGCGCCTTGTAAGCGAAAAAACATCCAGCGATTACCAGATTCAGTTCTCCCAAATATCTTCTCGCATAAATTCCGCATCGGGTTATCAGGATTGGGTCGATATATACCGTTTGCTTTGCTTTTGGGAGATCGAACTCGACAATTCGTCCCAATCTGCTATGGATGAAGTTCTTTTAATGCAGAAGTCTGAAGCAAATAAGGGCTTTGCCCGGTTTATCAAATCAAATTACAAAACTTGGTTTGATCCAAAGGTCGAAGACAAACCGCTTTTGTCTCCCAATATTATGAGCAGTAGGGTTTTTCCATTACTCGACAAAGGAGAAAAAGTGTTTTTTCTGCTGATCGACAACCTGCGTTTCGACCAATGGAAAGTGATAGAACAGGAAATACGAGATTTTTTGAAGGTCGATTCAGAAGAACTCTATTGCAGCATACTTCCAACCGCCACGCAATATAGCAGAAACGCTATGTTTGCCGGTCTCATGCCTCTCGAAATCAATAACCTTTATTCAGGTGTTTGGCTTTTTGACGATGATGAGGGAGGCAAGAATTTGCGTGAGAAGGAACTCTTCGAAAAACAGATTAACCGCCTGGGTAAGGACTATAAATTCCGGTACGAGAAGATAAATAACCTTAGGGCTGGGAAAAAGCTTCTGGATTCGGTTTCGGATCTTATGAATTTTGACTTGAATATCATTGTATACAACTTTGTCGACATGCTTTCCCATGCACGCACAGAAATGGAAATGATTCGCGAGCTGGCAAATAACGAATCTGCCTACCGTTCCCTTACAGTTTCATGGTTCCGGCACTCGCACTTGCTAGAGCTTATCAAATTATTGTCGAAGCAAAAAATCAAAGTTGTTATTACAACCGATCACGGGACTATAAGGGTTAATAATCCTGTCAAGGTGGTTGGGGATCGACAGACTTCCACCAACTTACGATATAAACTCGGCAGGAATATGGATTACGATCCGAAACTTGTTTATGAGGTGAAATCCCCTGAGGAAGTGCATCTTCCCAAGGCTAACCTGAGCTCCAAGTATATCTTTGCAACAAACGACGACTTCTTGGTTTATCCCAACAATTACAACCATTTCGCCAATTATTACCGAAATACTTTTCAGCACGGGGGAATATCCCTTGAAGAAATGTTGATTCCGCTAATTACCCTGAGCTCTGCAAATTATGATAGAACTGATAATTGAATCCCCTGAAAAAATAAACCTGCCAGCCAAAGAATTCCTAAATTTTTTGGGCAACAGAAAAGTGGTTGCCTTTTATGGTGAGATGGGAGCGGGAAAAACAACCTTTATAAAGGCACTTTGCAGGGAACTAAAAGTTTTGGACAGTGTAAGCAGTCCTACTTTTGCCTTGGTATATGAATATCACACTCCTGACGACTCCGTTATTTACCACTTCGATTTCTACAGGATAAATAAACCGTCTGAGCTTTTTGACCTTGGTTATGAGGACTATTTTTACAGTGGAAATCTCTGCTTTATTGAGTGGCCCGAAAAGGCGGCCCATCTTATTCCTGCCGATGCACTGAAAGTACTGATAACAGTACACAGTGATGGTAAACGGATTTTAAAATTTCAGTAATACAACATATTTCTTGACACGCACGGGTATTTGTAGTATTTTAGTTCCCCCTTTGAAATCAAGTAAAGTTTGAAATGACCCGAGCTACTACACCAGATTCCAGATATTCTTTTCCTAACGGAGGTTTACTCCCTCAGGAAGAGATGCTTGAAGTAGGTAAAAAACCTAAAAACCTGATTATCGGTCTCCCTATGGAAGATCAGGACCAGGAAAGCAGAGTCTCGCTGACTCCTGAAGCTGTTGAGATCCTTGTGAACAACGGACACGAAGTCCGCATCGAGAACAATGCGGGGAAAGCTTCAAACTATTCTAATGCAGAGTACATTGAGAAGGGCGGGGTGATTATTGACAAGAAAGAAGAGATATATTCTTCCGACATTCTGCTGAAGATTGCACCTCCGACTTTAAAAGAACTTAAATTATTAAATCCCCAGCAGATATTGTTTTCTTCACTGCATTTGCATTCCCAGAACAAGGAATTTATGCAGGAACTGATTACCCGAAGAATAACAGCCATAGCCTTTGAGAAAATCAAGGACGAGAACAACTCCTACCCAGTTACAAGCTCGATGAGTGCAATTGCCGGGAATACTTCGGTTCTGATTGCAGCCGAGTACCTGAGTAACCTGCGAGGAGGGAAAGGTGTGATGTTGGGAGGTATTACCGGGATAACTCCCACAGAAGTGGTAATCCTTGGAGCCGGAACTGCTGCAGAGTATGCAGTCCGGGCAGCTATGGGACTTGGCGCGTTTGTGAAAGTATTCGACCAGTCGGTACCCCGGCTGCGACGCCTTCAAAACAGTGTGGGCATGAGGCTTCATACCTCGGTCTTTCATCCCAGGGTTATCAAAAACGCATTAAAGTCGGCTGATGTTTTAATCGGCGCTATTCACATGATCGAGAAAGGACCACGTTTTTTTGTAACGGAGGATATGGTTAAAGTGATGAAAAAAGGCTCGGTGATTGTCGATATCAGCATTGATCAGGGCGGATGCGTTGAGACCTCAGAGTTTAGAAACCAGCACGATCCGGTCTTTATAAAACATGGAGTTGTTCATTATTGCGTGCCAAATATTCCTTCAAGCGTTGCCCGAACTGCCTCCATTGCTATTAGCAATGTATTACTACCTTTGCTCCTTGAAATGGGGGAATCAGGAGGCTTAAACAGAAAACTCAAGGAAGATCAAGGCTTGAGGCATGGCGTTTATGTGTATAACGGGATACTCACAAACGAGTTTATCGGAAAACTGTTCGACCTTCCCTCAAAGGATATTGACCTTTTCATGGCTGCTTTTTAATCGACTGATTATGTTTAATATTTCTTTTTGGTTGGGATTCTATCAAAAGCTTAAGCCATGTTGCTCGAATGAGCTGCGTTTCTTCTTTGTGCTGCTAGGACTCTTAATTATCTCTTCATGCAAGGATGAATTGCCCGAGGCTCCCGATAGTAACAGTATTACCTTGAGTTCTGAAACATTCGGGCTACAGCCCTATTATTCCATGGCTTATTCTTTTGAAAACCATGATTTTTTTCAGCGACTGGGATCAAGCAGCCTGATTGATATCTACCTGATAGAGTTGCTTAAACCAAGCGGAGAACTTACTGGGGTTCAGTTTTCCACAAACACCCTTTCGGAGACCACCTTTGGCTTTTTCCTGAATGCGGAGCTTGATAACCTCGCTGATGCAGAAATGTTTTATAATAATTATACCCTTGCGGATTTTCCGGATCATGAAACAATGACACTTACCGACACAGTTAAAGTGTTTCAGGTCTACACCTTCAGAACCTGGAAATCAAATTACGTGAAATTTCTCGTTAAAGATATCCGTTTTGTTTACGATGGCAGTTTTGCTGATTTTATGGAAGTCGACATCGAATACTTTATTCAGCGGGATGGTACTAACAATCTGGCTAATTAACCCATGCTAAAAACCGTTTTGTTTTTCATGATCTTTTGGATCGGTCTTCTAATAAGCACGATTTTTTTACCAATTTATTTCTTGTTGAAACTGCTGAGTCTTAAAAAACATGAAAAAAGATTTGTTTTCTTTATAACCAGCCGTTGGGCGCGCTTTACTCTTTTCACCGCGGGTATAAAGTTGGTAGTTTCCGGAAGAGAGAATTTACCCGTACAACATGCTGGCATTGTGGTAATCTCCAATCACCAAGGCAACTTTGATATACCTGTTTTTATGGCCTGCCTGCCTTTCTCAACAGGATTTATTGCCAAGAAGGAGTTGATGAAAATGCCCTTTTTGAGTGCCTGGATGAAAGCAATCGATTGTTTGCCAATTGACCGCAGCAATCCAAGGGATTCCAGAGAGCGCCTTATTTCGCGAATAAAACGTACCGATAAGAATCCGATCTTCCTATTTCCGGAAGGCACTCGAAGCAGGTCGACTTCAATGGGCCCGTTTAGAACAGGGACTCTGAAATTGTTGTTTCATAACCGGATTCACGTCTTGCCTGTTACAATTAACGGGAGTTTCAACTGCTATGAAAAGAACAACAATATAGGCGGAGGCTTCGTCAGTGTGGCCTATCATCCTCTTATCGACACCTCGAGGTATGAACTATCCGATTTTGAAAAGTTTAATGACGATTTGCAAAGAATTATTGCATCTCCGCTGGGGAAACCTGTTTAGAAAAAGAAAAACGTGATATCTTCGTGAAGCTGCTTATTCTATGGATCTCACGTTCAATAGCTAGTATTTATTTTTAACAAAAAGGCAATGCGTTTTATATACAAAATTGGGATTCGATTATACTTCCTTTTGATTATTCTGGTAGCACCTTTTAATATCAAAGCTCGTAGATGGCTAAAGGGCAGGCAGGGAATATGGAGAAAGATCAGACTTAATATCAAGCCAGGAGATAGTGTTGTATGGATCCACTGCGCTTCACTGGGTGAGTTTGAGCAGGGCAGGCCAATTATTGAGGAAATCCGCAAAACAATGCCTGAAAAGAAAATTCTTCTTACATTCTTCTCCCCTTCGGGGTACGAGTTGAGAAAAAACTATGAAGGTGCCCATTGTGTGACCTATATGCCTCTTGACACAAGGTTTAACGCCTGGCTGTTTATGAACCTGGTGAAACCAGAAATGGCGTTCTTTATCAAATACGATTACTGGTACTATTTTCTCCGGACACTTAAAAAGAAAAAGATACCAACATATCTTGTTTCAGCAAAATTCCGAAGGGATCAGGTATTTTTTAAATGGTACGGGATGTGGTATCGAAGCGTACTGAAGTTCTTCACAGTATTGTATGTGCAGAATGAGGAATCACGACGACTTCTAAATGTCATCGGGATTAAAAATGTTGAGGTTACGGGGGATACTCGATTCGATAGGGTTTTTGCTATCTCGAAACGGTCTGTTGAATACCCATGGCTTGAACCCTTCGCCCTGGGCAAAAAGGTTATTGTTGCCGGAAGCACTTGGGAAAAGGATGAACAGCTACTGATCGATTATATTAACCAGTCAGGCCCTGAAGTCAGATTTATCCTCGCTCCCCATGAGATAAGTGAGAAAAAACTTATTCGCATTATTGAACTCATCGAGCATACTTCGGTTCGATTCACCGATAACGACAAGTCCAGTTATCTGAATGCTAAAGTATTGATAGTTGACACTATCGGTCATCTTTCATCCCTTTACCGCTATGGCAGGATTGCTTATATCGGGGGAGGTTTTGGCAAGGGGATTCATAATATCCTGGAGGCTGCCACTTACGGATTGCCTGTTGTTTTTGGTCCGAAGTACAAGAAGTTTATGGAGGCTGTCGAAATGGTTGAAAGAAAATCCGCTTTCTCGATTAACAATTATGAGGAACTCAAATCCACTTTTGATCTCCTGACCTACGACGAAGATTTGTTGGTAAAGTGCTCCCAAAGCGCTAAAAGTTATATTGAAACAAATCTTGGTGCTACCCGGACCATATTAGACAGAGCTATGGCCTAGACAAACAGGTTTTTAACAGCGTCGGTTCCAAACTTTTTGCGCCTTGTTGATAAAAAGCAAACATTTTTTATCCCTTCAGCCTCTTTTTCTTCATAACTTAATTTCTTGAATTAACCATCACTACGGATTATTTTTTTACCCTCTTTTATTAATAAAGATTGTTCATAATCTGATAATAACGGATCCGGTCGTCTGAAATTATTTTAATACTATTTCGGATTGTTAATATTAAAATACTGAATATCAATTTCATATCATTTTAAGTTGAAAAGTAAACGGGATTGTTAATAAATACAGATTTAAAAAACTTGGTTAGAGGGGAGGGTATTTATAAATTGCCCTACCTGTTTTCGCAGGATAAAAATCCCCTAAAGAATTGGAAACTAACTCAAAAAAAGGAAAGCTCGCAATGGATGAATTGGCTGCCACAAAGAAATCCGAACTTTTGTTCGAAAAAACCTCAGAACAACCTGAAATGATCCAGGATAAAACACTAGGCGCAAAAAACACTTATACCCATGACGAAGCATTTCAGGAATCTTTGAAATACTTCAAAGGGGATGAATTGGCAGCAAAAGTATGGGTAAACAAATATGCTCTCAAGGATTCCTATGGTGCTCTGTACGAAAAGTCGCCCGATGACATGCATCATCGGATTGCAAATGAAATTGCGCGAATTGAGGCCAAATATCCAAACCCTTTATCTGCTGGGGATATTTATGCCTTGTTGCAGGATTTCAAGTATATCGTTCCCCAAGGTTCTCCTATGACTGGGATTGGAAACAACTTCCAGGTCGCATCACTCTCCAACTGCTTTGTTATTGGTCACGATGGCCCCTCCGACTCATACGGTGGGATTATGAAAATCGATCAGGAGCAGGTGCAACTTATGAAAAGACGGGGTGGAGTGGGACACGACCTTTCCCACATTCGCCCAACCGGAAGCCCGGTTCTGAACAGCGCTCTCACATCCACCGGAGTGGTTCCTTTTATGGAACGCTACTCCAACTCAACCCGCGAAGTTGCCCAGGACGGAAGACGAGGTGCCCTTATGCTAAGCATATCCATAAAACATCCCGATGCAGAAAGATTTATCGACGCCAAGCTTGAATCGGGCAAGGTTACAGGAGCAAATGTTTCTGTGAGGATAAGCGATGAATTCATGGAGGCAGTTGTAAATAACACTCCCTTTGTGCAACAGTACCCCATCGAATCAACTAACCCAGTCTATACTCAGGAAATCGACGCACGAAAACTCTGGGGCAAGATTGTTCATAACGCATGGAAATCCGCTGAACCAGGCATCCTCTTTTGGGACACGATTGCCAGGGAATCGGTTGCTGATTGTTATGCAGACCTCGGTTACAAAACAGTATCTACCAACCCATGCGGAGAAATCCCCCTTTGCCCCTATGATAGCTGTCGCCTGCTGGCCATCAATCTTTACGGATATGTTGAAAATCCCTTCACACCGGAAGCTCGCTTTGACTTTGACCTTTTTAAGAAACATATCGCTGTTGCCCAGAGAATGATGGATGATATAATCGATCTTGAAATCGAAAAGATCGACGCCATAGTTTCCAAGATAGAAAATGATCCCGAGGATGAGGAAATCAAAGGAGTGGAACGCCGTTTATGGGACAAAATCAGAATAAAAGCATCCGAAGGACGTAGAACAGGCGTTGGTATTACTGCCGAAGGAGATATGCTGGCAGCTATGGGACTTATCTATGGTAGCGAAAACGCAGTCGACTTCTCGGTCGAAATTCATAAAACAGTGGCACTCGAAGCATACCGTTCATCAACCACAATGGCTAAGGAACGTGGTGCTTTTGCCATTTTCAGTGCACAGAGGGAAAAAGACAATCCATTCATCAACCGCCTAAAAGCCGAAGACGAATCTCTTTATGAGGAAATGATGAAACATGGGAGAAGAAATATATCCCTTCTCACCATTGCCCCCACCGGAACCACCAGCCTGATGACCCAGACCACCTCCGGAATTGAACCTGTTTTCCTTCCTTATTATCAGAGGAGAAGAAAAGTAAACCCGAACGATAAGGATACCAACATCACGTTTGTCGACGAGGTAGGCGATAGCTGGGAACAATACAACGTGCTGCATCACAAATTCATTACCTGGCTCGAAGTTAATGGCTACAACGCTAAGGAAGTGATGTCGTGGGAAGATGAAAAGGTTCAGGAAGTTGTGAAAAAATCACCCTATTACAAGGCTACCTCAAATGATGTGGATTGGATGGCGAAGGTTTCTATGCAAGGACAAATACAAAAATGGGTTGACCACTCCATAAGCGTAACGATCAACCTGCCAAATGAGGTTAAGGAAGACCTCGTTGGCGATTTGTATATCAAAGCATGGAGAAGCGGTTGTAAAGGCGTTACCGTTTACCGCGACGGTTCCAGATCAGGAGTTCTGATTGCAAATGACGATAAAAAGAAGAAAGCAGAAACTCAGAGCGGAAACATTGAGAATATTAGACCAAAACGTCCCCGCGAACTCGATGCGGAAATTATAAGGTTTACTCATAATAACGAAAAATGGATCGCATTCATCGGTATTAAGGACGAACGCCCATATGAGATTTTTACGGGCTTGCAGGACGACGAGATGTTCCCTATCCCGAAATCAATTACTAAAGGGAAAATTATTAAAAACACTGGCGACGACAATAAGCCACGGTACGATTTCGAATACACTGACAAGTTTGGCTACAAGAATACCAACGGTGGATTGTCCCATCAGTTTAACAAAGAATACTGGAATTATGCCAAGCTGATTTCCGGAGTTCTTCGCCATGGGATGCCCATTTCCGACGTGGTAGATCTCATTAGTTCTTTGCGCCTCGATAACGATGCTATTAATACATGGACTGCCGGCGTGGAGCGTGCCCTGCGCAAGTATATCCCAAATGGTACCAAGGTAAAAGGTGGGCACATATGCCAGGATTGCCAATCCGACTCTATGATTTATCAGGAAGGTTGCCTAATCTGTACCGTTTGCGGATCCTCCAAATGCGGGTAGCAGGCAGTTGAAAACCATAGGCCTGACACGAGTAAGTAAAAACCGTTTTAGGCCTATGATTTTTCTTTTTATTTCTGCTTTCTCTGTTTTTTCTTTTCCCTGTTATTTTTGCCTTTTCCACAACTGCTGTTCCCTCCTCCTCAAAGCATTGTTTAATCGAACACTTTCATTTATATTTACCAGACATTATTGGCGGGTTTCACAAATTCCATGAGGAAAAATAGGAGCATCAGTTTTTTTAGTCTTTTCCTGGCACTGTTATTTTTGACGGTTCCCAAAGGGTTTTTGTATTCACAAGTCAAAAACAAAGGAAACCAGGTTGTAATCAATTATTCCAAAAAGGATTATGCGGCAAGCACCCAAAATTGGGATATAGCTCAGGATCACCGAGGCATTATGTATTTTGCCAATAATGATGGTCTGCTTGAGTTTGATGGAGCTGAATGGCGAATCTACAACCAGCTTAATCGTTCTATCGTCAGAGCCCTAAAAATCTCCGGGGAGGGGAGAATATACACTGGAGCTTTTAATTCAATTGGATATTACTTCCCTGACGATAAAGGGGTTTTGTTTTTTCATTCACTTAATGAAAAGCTGGATTCAGCCAGCCGAAATTTTGAGGAAATCTGGAAAATTCATGAAATAGGAAAGGCTGTATATTTTCAGTCGAATCAATTTCTGTTCAAATTTGAAAACGATTCCATGACAACAGTACTGAAAGATTGTTCTTTCACGCGATCTTTCAGGCACAGTGATAATCTGTATTTCTATGATTCCAAACTAGGATTTTGTTTACTTGATGAGAATCTGAAACTTACAAGCATTAGTGGATCCGAAATCCTGAAAGATAAGGAAGTGTGGTCTGTGCTTCCCGGGAGAAACGATCGCATGATCATCTGTACTGCGGAATATGGGCTCTTTGAATATGATGGCCTGCAGGTAAGGGAATGGAATGTTCCCTGTAACGAATTCTTAAAAACGAATCAGATTTTTTGTGCAACGAGCATCGACAACTCGCATTATGTTTTCGGAACTATTCAGGATGGCCTGTTAATAACCGATATACGAGGTTTTCCCCTGCAGCATATTAATAGCGGAAATGGCCTTCAAAACAATACAGTACTGAGTGTAAACGTTGATGCGCAAAGAAACCTTTGGTTAGGTCTCGATAACGGGATTGACTACATAAAGATCAACTCTCCTCTGAGTTTTCTCAATTCGGGAACTGAGATAGGCTCGGGATATTGCTCGGCAATCTATAATGGAATTCTATATCTTGGAACTAATCGTGGACTTTTCTATAAAAAATGGCTTGATTATGTAAACCCCCTTCAACCCTTTGAAGATTTTAAGCTCGTTGAGGGCTCAAAAGGTCAGGTGTGGGGCTTGACCGTTTATGATAACATTTTGTTTTGTGCGCATTCAAAGGGAACTTTCATTGTTAAGGAAGGTAAGTCCAAACAGATTTCCGAAATCTTAGGTGCATGGAAGTTGCTGACATTCAAGGATAGTCCTGACATTCTAATTGGGGGTACCTATTCAGGATTGCAGCTGTTTCGTAAAAATCCATTAACAGGGGAGTGGGATTTTGACAGGGTAATCCCTGGGATCAATGAGTCGTGCAGGGAATTGGAGGTTGATGATAGCCGAAACACCATCTGGATGTCGCATGGCTATAAGGGCATTTACCAAATAAAACTCAACGAGAAATTTGATAGCGTAATAAATTTGGAATTCTATAATTCTAAGGATGGCCTCCCGATTGATTTCGGATTAAGCGCACTTAAATACAAAGAGGAAATTGTTGTGTCATCCGATTCGGGTTTTTATTATTATGACTACTCCAACAATACATTTAAACCTCACAGATATTTAGAGAACCTACTGGGTAGGGCAAAGGTATACCGGTTTTTCCCGGATATTTCAGCCAATATTTGGTTTTTTTATTTTGACAACCCAGGTGTTATTAAGCTTAATTATGATGGTTCCTATAACGTTGAGACGCTTAATTTCGAGGAGTTCCGGGGATCGCTCCTTCATTCTTTCGAAAGTATGCTGGCTATCGACCAGAGTAATTTCATTATTTCCACTGTTGATGGCTTTATTCATTTTGATCCAACCTTTATTAAGCTGCCCTCCCCTGAGTTGAAAACCCTCATCAGGCAAGTAATTATTAAAGACCAGACAATTCTCTTTGGCGGAAGTTTCGCTGAAATAACAAACGATAAACTTGTAATTATCGGCGACCGGCCTGCTGAACAGCTCGCCCATATGGATTTCAGGAACAATACAATTTTGTTTAAATATTCGGCTAACGATTTTGAAAACTTGTCAAACACCGAATACAGCTACATGCTTGAAGGATTTGAGGATAGCTGGTCGGAATGGTCACCCATCGCTCTGAAAGAATACACCAATCTTGAAGGGGGCAATTATTTGTTCAAAGTTAAATCCCGAATTTTCAGCTCATTCGAATCGGCCCCTGTCAGCTTCAAATTTGTGGTACTTCCTCCTTGGTATCTTTCAACATTAGCGCTCTTCTTTTTCGTGCTATTCGTAATAACCTCATTGTTTTTTTTCGCCAGATACTATATTAAAAGGCTCGAGGTTGAAAAACAGAAATTGCAACGCAAACAAGCCCGAGAGCTTGAAGAAAAGGAGGAGTACTATCAAAGGGACTCCCTGCTCGCTAAACAGGAGATTATTCGCTTACAGAATGAAAAGCTTGAAATCGAGAACAAAATCAAGCAATCTGTAATAGACACAAAATCCAGTGAATTGGCAAGTTTTGCTATGCAGATTACCTACAAGAACGAAATTCTCAACCAGATTAAGAACCAGCTTACCAAGGTATCCACCAAAATGGTTCATGAGGATTCAAAGCGCCAGGTTTTGGGACTTATTAAAAAATTGGATAAAGATACCCTCCAGGATAATGACTGGAGCCGGTTTGAGATGCATTTTGACCAGGTTCACGAAGACTTTCTCAAAAGGATAAAAATTAAACATCCCTCACTAACCCCTAAAGACCTGCGACTTGCAGCCTATCTCCGCATGAATCTCTCGAGCAAGGAAATAGCCCCACTTCTCAATATTTCTACCCGAGGGGTTGAGATCAGCCGCTATAGGTTACGGCGAAAAATCAATATTGACAGCAAGGAAAATCTGGTCGACTATTTAATGAGTTTTGTGTAAGATCCCACTGCTTACAAATTGTAACATCTATTCTTGAAAATTCACGAAAACATCTTGAATCAACCCTGTTAAATCTGAAAGCGTGCTTTTTACGCTAAGCCTGCTTTTAAAATGAAATTTTCTCTTTTCTCTTGTTTATAAGTAGGATCAACTCATTTTAAGATGTATACAAGAAATTGAGTTTTCCTCCATGATTTTTCCTGAAATCTCAATATAACCCCGTTTTTGGATAGTTTGAAGTACTATTGATGTAGTGAGGATGTGATAGTGATGTACTGTAAACGGGATCCTTATCCTATGGTTTTTGTAATTTTGCAATTCATCATTCTGAACCAATATGTGAATTGTATGTTTTATTGTAATCGAATTGTTAACATTTAGATAACTTAATCAAAATCTCAAAGGGCAAATAAAAAAAAATTAACCCCTGTGTTTCGGAACGTACTTAATTGCTTTACTGACATTTCTTCAAATTTGATTTTAAAATCTACCAATTATTAGAAGCCATGAAGTTTCAGCAAAAACGCTTAATATTCCCTGTTTCGATTTCGAAATCTGTTCCTCTGCTTTCTGTTACATAGTACTATATTATAAAAATTGGGTAGGGCAACCTTCCCTGATTAGAATCAATCCTTTTTTCTCCTTAATTATTAACTTAAAACTTAAATTATGAAAAGAATGTTACTTAGTTTAGTTGCTGGGGTAGCTTTGTTTGGTTTTTCCAATGGACAGACCACTACCTACCTTGATTTCGAAGGTACTGCACCAACGCAGTTTGTTTTTGGAGGTTCAGATTTTGCTATCGTTGAAAACCCAAGTAAAGTGGGTAATTTAAGCGATATGGTAGCAACTACCAAAAAAGGTGAGGTTTCTGAAACTTGGGGTGGCGTCGCCTTTCCGCTGGGAGGAACTATTAATTTTGCTCCTACCGAGCAGGTTTTTTCTGTTGATGTTTTCAGTTATGTGGCTGGTATTGCAACCTTCAAGGTTGAGCAAGGTGCTCAGGGTGCTGTTGAAATAAAGGCGAATTATACAACCCCAGGGTATTGGGAAACACTTACCTATACTTTCGTAGACAGAAATCCTGATTACAAGCAAATAGTCGTATTTATGGGTTTTGAGACTAAGGATACAGATGAGTGGTTCTATGACAATGTTAAAGGACCTGGTTTTACTGCCGGTGGGCCTGTTGACGTGACTTTCAACGTGACGGATCTTGGTGGTACAGCTACTTCAGTTGAGGTTGCTTTATCGGATGCTCCTGCTACCAAAATTGCCTTAACCGGTGAAGCTGGCGAAGGTGCTGTTTGGACAACTGCTTTTACAGGCATGACTGGTGGGACTATTCTTGTTCCCTCCACATTAACCTACACAATTTATGTGAATGGCGAGGCCGTAGAAGAGTTAACAGATTTGGCTATGAATATTATGGCAGGTTCTGCTCCGGTTACCATTGCTAAAAACTATGGCTCTGCACCTTCCGGAACAAGCGTTCTGAACAACGGTTCGTTCGACGGTATTGAAGGCCCATTGGTAGGAAGAACCGGCACAGAATGGGGCTCATGGACAGGAAACGGAGGAGCTGCTGAAATTACAGGTGGAGTAGTTACGGTTACACCAGTTCAGGCAGGTGACAACTGGAACATGCAGATTGAGCAGTTGGGCTTCCCGCTTGCGAATGGGACAACCTATACCGTTACATTCGATGCTTGGGCTGCAACCGAAAGGGTAATAGCCCTTACCATTGAAGATCCAATTAATGGTTATGCACTTTTAGGAACATCACCTGATGCAGCTAGTCTGACAGGACGTTCAAAATGGGAATTTATCATATCAACAACCAGAACTACTTATACCGTGACCACCGCAATAGATGGCATGAAAGATAATACTCAAACCAAATTCGCGTTCCTTCTGGCGCAGACTGCCGATATGGTTTACCTCGATGATGTTACTCTTATTGCAGTAGAACCTGGCGTTGCTGTTGAAAATAGTAAAGTAAATTCTGTTAAACTCTACCCAAATCCTGCCGTAAACGATCTTTATCTTTCATCATCCACCTCATACAACAAAGCTGTTGTGTACAATATGCTGGGTGCCAAGGTTAAAGAAGTTTCGAATGTTTCGCGCAGCATTAACGTGAGCGAATTGAAATCAGGTGTTTATATGATCCGCCTGACTTCTGTTGACGGTGAGACTTTTACCTCTAAATTTATGAAGAAGTAAAAACCCTATTTATCCAATACCCATAACAGTTTATCCCTCTTGATTCATCAAGAGGGATAAACCTGCTTTTCAGAGAGAATTTTTCCTGAAAAACAGTTTCTGAAATGGCTTGGTTCCTTTCGGTTTTAACTTGTTATAAAGGGAGTTGTCTGAAATAAATTGGTCCTTGGAATTTCGATGAAGCAATTTAGTTTTTCTTAGAAAGATGAATTTTCTAATTAAAATTATATCTTCGGGTTTTGAGGGGATTTCAGACAACTCCTTTTTTATTTTTTTTATGCTTAACTACTTAACGCAGCAACTACTATGATCTGTAAGAAATTGCTTTTTACTTTTTCCATATTTTTTTTGATGTCTTCTTTTGTTCAAAAATCGTATGGCCAGTGCTACGAGCTTGTATGGTCTGAAGAATTCGATTATACCGGTTACCCGGATCCCACAATCTGGAATATGGAGGTTGGCAATAACAATGGCAACAACAACGAAAGTCAGTATTATACGAAAAATGATAAGGACAACTGCTGGGTCGATAGCGGGAGAATGGTTATTACTGCATTGAAAGAAGTCTATGGCGGACAGCAGTATACCTCAGCCCGTATTAACACAAAGGGCAAAGCAGAGTTTTTGTACGGTAAAATTGAAGGACGTATGAAACTCCCATATGGACAAGGAATCTGGCCTGCATTCTGGACACTTGGAGGTGATATCGATCAGGTAAGCTGGCCCCAGTGTGGTGAAATTGATATCATGGAACTTATCGGAGGAGCCGATCCCCGCGATCGCACATCTTACGGTACAGCTCATTGGGCCGATGCAAACAATAAACATGCAATGTATGGTGGCAATAAAGCACTTCCTTCCGGGACTCGATTTGCTGACGCTTATCATACCTTCACAGTTGAATGGACTCCGCTAAAAATTGCATGGTTTATCGATGGAGTGCAGTTTCATGTTATAAGCACAACTCCCGCCGCACTTTCGGAATTCCATAAAAATCACTTTATTATCATTAATCTCGCTGTTGGTGGAGACTGGCCAGGATATCCCAACGCTACTACCGTTTTTCCACAAAAATTTGAAGTTGACTACGTTAGGGTTTACCAACTGGCTTCCGACCTTATAATAGAAGGAAAAGATTCCCTGGTAGCTAAAGAAAAAGCTGTCAGCTATAGCCTGCCTACCGCTGAGGGACGTGAATTCTTATGGTCTGTGCCCGAAGATGCGAGTTTGATTACCCGGGCCGATTCCAATGCCGTGCTTGTCGATTGGGGCTGTACCCCGGGGGAGATTGTTTGCGATATTACAACCGCATGCACGACTTCTATAATAAAAAAAAAGAACGTAAGCCTTGCCAGTCCTTCCATTGAAGGTCCTATTTTTCATGATAAGACTGCCGGCAACCTTTTTTTTTCAGTGCCGGTAATGAGTGAAACGGATTATCTGTGGACCCTGCCAGCAGATGCATCTTTCGTTACCGGTGGAACCAGCAATGCTGCTGAAGTGAGCTGGGGGGAAGAACCAGGTTTGATTTCTCTTCAATTCACAAATACCTGTGGAACAACAAATCTTAGTAAAACTCTTTTTTCATATGGTCAATACCCTTATCCCAATCCGGGAACACCATTTATTATTCCAGGTACCTTAAACTCCACCGACTTTGATTACGGAGGAGAAGGGGTTGCTTATCACGATAGCGGCATTGGCAATCAGGGAACAGGCAGCCGCCGGGACGAAGGTGTAGATACACAGGATCAAACCCTGTTTCCCAATGTAGGATGGATAGTTTCAGGGGAATGGCTCGAATATACCATTAATGTTCCTGAAGCGGGCTATTACAGAGTCGAAATGAAGGTTGCCACGCAGAATACCACCAATATTGGTCCATTGAAGGTCCTTATAAATGGGGAATCAAGAATCGCTGATATTTCCGTTCCTGGCACAGGAGCTTGGACAACATTTGTTACGGTATCACAGAGACTTTTATATCTCAACACTACCGACACCCTCCTTCGAATTGAGGTAGGTAAGGGAGGCTTTAACCTGGGTCCGATAAAATTTGTCGTAGATAACTCTTTATCTGTTTTGGATTTGGAATCGGAATCCGGACAATTAAAGGTTTTTCCAAACCCGGTAAAGGATATTCTGAATATTAATCTTCACATGATAAGATCAGGGGATGTTGCTCTCAAAATCCGCGATCTATCAGGGAAACAATTGATTCATTCGGTATCAAAAGGAATAGGTTCCGGAAACCAGAAAATCTCGATTACTGATGAACTTAAAACACTACAGGCCGGAATATACCTCATTGAAATTGCTACTAACGATCAAACATATTTCTCAAAATTCATAAAAGACTAACAATTACTTTTTAAACTATTGATAATGAAGACCAACAAACTGTATTCAGTAATCATTTCGCTGATTGTGGCATTAGGTGGATTTCTTCTGGGATTCGACAGTGCCGTTATATCGGGAGCAACTCCCTTTTACAAAGTTTCTTTTGGATTGGATACCGGATCATGGCTAATTGGATTCTCGGTCGGATCAATTATTCTGGGCGCAATTTTTGGCAATATCATTGCCGGCTCTCTGGCCGACAGGTATGGAAGAAAGAAAATACTCATCTTTACAGCGGTTCTTTTTGCTTATTGTGCTGGGGGAACAGCCTTGTCACATAATGTTATTTTCTTTATTTCTGCCCGGATTATCGGTGGAATAGGAGTGGGAATGGCTATTCTAATCGCTCCAATGTATATTGCCGAAATCGCACCACGCAAACTAAGGGGTACACTGGTTACTTTCAATCAGCTAAATATCGTACTCGGAATTTCCATAGCCTATTTCTCCAATTATTTTCTTCAACAGGGCATAGATGATCCGGATATGAAATGGAGATGGATGCTAGGGGTTGGACTTATCCCAGCAATGCTGTATTTTATATTTCTTTTCTTCGTTCCCAGAAGCCCGCGTTGGCTGATGCAAAAAGGTCTGGACAAAGAAGCCATGAACGTTCTTGAAAAAGTTAACGGGAAAGATCAGGCAGCAATTGAGTTTAAAGAAATTCGTGCCAGTTTGAACAAGGATATTAATTCTGAGAAATCAAGTTTTAAGGAAGTCTTCTCCAAAAGAATGAAGACCGTTCTTATTATTGGTCTTGGAATTGCCTTTTTCCAGCAAATAACAGGCATAAACGCTATTTTTTATTATGCCCCTATGATTTTCGAGATGGCCGGCGGAGGTAAAGACGCTGCCTTTATGCAGGCAATTATCATCGGATTGACAAACGTTGCGATGACCATTGTGGCGATGTTCCTGATCGACCGATTGGGTAGAAAGCCGCTCTTGATTATTGGTTCCATCGGGATTACCATCTCACTGTTTATAACAGGCTTTTCGTTCGGTAACGCAAAATACTCCATTAACGACGCCAGCCTGGAGAACATTAAAACTGAAATAGAGGCCGGAATTCATCCGCAGAAGGCATTGCCCGTGCTGGCTGAACTTGATAAATTGAAAGATAAGGTTTACATAACCGAGGTTGCGTTTTTTGATGAAGTAAAAGCCGGAATCGGTCAGGAAAACTACAACCTCTACAAAGAACTTATTTTGAAACACAGTATAAATATTCGCTCGATTTGGGTGCTCATCGGCCTTATTATGTATGTAGCCTCCTTTGCAATATCACTCGGTCCGGTTATGTGGGCTTTGCTTTCCGAAATCTTTCCGAATAAGCTTCGCGGACTGGCAATTTCCATTGTTGGATTTTGGAATTCCATTGTAAGCTTTTCTGTTGCTTCGGTGTTCCCCATGGAACTCGAGTTTTTGGGTTCAGCAACTACTTTTTACCTCTTCGCTGGGTTTGGGTTTTTAACTCTCCTCTTTGTCCTTCGGTATATCCCTGAAACAAAGGGAAAATCCCTCGAAGAAATAGAATCAATACTCGTGAATAAATAAATTTTGAAAAAACAAATATCAGTCATGAAACAAACTGCAATAATTCTTTTTACGATGCTCACATTGGTTATGAGTGGGTGCAATTCCGGCCCTAAA
>JAIFNN010000187.1 GCA_020047715.1 Bacteroidota bacterium
TTATATCCTCGATCATCGTTGTCCGGGAAAACCCCAAAGCCTGTATTAAAAATAAAGTGCGCGCAAAGCCGCAAAGAAAAAGCATAGATTCACCTGCGCCTTTGCGCCTTTGCGTGAACCCTTATATTCTCAATTGTCGTTGTCCGGGAAAATCCCAAAGCCTGTATTAAAAATAAAGTGCGCGCAAAGCCGCAAAGAAAAAGCATAAATTCCTCTGCGCCTTTGCGTGAACCCTTATATTCTCAATCATCGTTGTCCGGGAAAATCCCAAAGCCGCAAAGCAAAGCATAGATTCACCTGCGCCTTTGCGCCATTTGCGTGAACCCTTTTATTTCTTTACTATTGTTATTAAATAGTACTATTTTTTTTAAAAATGAAAAAACCATTTCTCTTTTTTTATGCCTGTATTCTTTCTTTGTACGGTTACTCGCAAGATACAATCACCGTTTTGACCCATAATGTTTTGGCTTTTTCGGGTCATCCCAAAGAAATACATCATACAGATTCTATTATTTTACAGAATGCTATAGCTTTTTACAGGGAGATAAATCCGGATATCATTATACTCCAGGAATGCCCTGCTATTGAAAATGTTAAAAAATTGGCAGATTCTTTACATTATGATTTTGAATTTTTTAAACCTCGATTTCAAGGCAATAACCAATTCCCTTATGGGTTCCCCGGATGCATTATGACACGATTCCCGATAATCGAAAGCTATGATTTCCTAAATGACAGAGAAGGTATTCCTGACAGTATTTTCGAAAGGCATTTTGGAATGGTTAAGTTAGAGACAGAGAATGGAACCATACAGGTTACAGGACTGCATTTATGTGCAGATTTTAATGGCAAATTCAGAGAAGGCACAAGACTGCGGGAGATTGATCTGGCATTAACTAAAATTATTACCTGCGATACCTGCTTTCTCAACATATTGGCCGGAGATTTCAATTCAAAACCCTTTAGCCTTCCTTATAATAGTATTTTAGAAAGGGGGTATAAGGATACTCATTTTGACTCCAATTATGCCACTGTACCTATACCAAATCCCACTGTGAGGATAGACTATATTTTTGTAAAAAGTCGTAGACAGGTAAGGTTTTTCCCGATTAAGCTGGAATTGCCTTACTATAGGGAGAGTGACTCCTACCTAAGTGATCATTTACCATTGCTTACGAAATTTATTGTGTATTAATCCGATTTATTCTCACTCCTCTTTGGGACAATTCTACTCATTCCCCAATAAGGAATAGCATAGCTTTGGGAATTCAGAAATGAAATGAATCAATCAAACTGAGCCATGAAAGTATTTCAGGAAAACCCGGGGAAATCAAGCCTTATCAATAAGCCTGATAATGCGGAATGCCAAAAGGATAAACAATCAAAGTCCGGCTGGTCCGGTAAAAAGAAGATGTTTTTTTATGGCACGGGCCTGCTTGCTATACTCTGGTTTTTGGTTAGAGTGATCCCTAAACCTTCCAGAGCGGCATATCCTTGTCAGCAGGCTTCATTATCGATAGGAGCCGGATTTATTCTGTGGCTTTGCGGGTTTTTTGTATCTGCCCGGATTTTTAAGCAACTACGTTTGGCCCGAATCAAGGGCAATTACGTTCTGGTATCCTCGCTGATAATCGCGGTTATTACAATAGGATTTGTAACAAGCCTTAGTAACCCATCCGCAGTTTTTGGCGAACCTAAAAGTGTTGAAAAAGATTTTTTTTCTCCAACAGACCCTCCTCTGACACCCATGGGAACTGCAAGGGGAATTTTTCCGGGACGGGTGGTGTGGATACATCATCAAAAAGCAACTCCATGGAATGGCGTGAATGGGTTCTGGTGGGAGGATGGAAACACCAACATCGACGAGGTTGAGAAGATGTTTTCACAATCGATCAAGAGACTCTCGGGACATAGTTCGGATGCTGAAGCCTGGAAGGGAATATTCATGTATTTCAATAACCAGCATGATAAAGGTCTTAGCGATTACAAGCCGGGAGAGAAAATTGCTATTAAGATTAACATGAATACGGTGAGCAGCCATACTTCAAATCCGGGTAATCTTACAAATTCTTCTCCTCAGGTAGTCCTTGCCTTGCTGCGGCAGTTAATCAATATTGTAGGTGTTGAGCCATCCAACATAAGTCTCTACGACGTTAGCCGTCCTATAGCCAATGTTATTTATGATAAATGCAAAGCTGAATTCCCCACATTAAATTTTGTTGATTTCTATGGCGGAGATGGAAGGCAAAAGTATAGTGTTGATTCTACCTGCAGAGTTAAATGGTCGGAGAAGCTAACGCTCGAAGAAGAAGGCGGGAATGATACCTATTTGCCAACCTGCGTTTCAGATGCTGATTATCTGATTAATCTGGGCAACTTAAAAGCACATAATCTTGCCGGTGTTTCTTTTTGTGCAAAAAATCATTTCGGATCGTTTATTGCAAAAAGTAATGAATTCCCCAGCGCAGCCGCACCCAAAGCTGCAGGTGTTCATCCCTACGCTGTGGTTCATCAGTTAACTTTCTGGACGTATATGCAGCCACGTGACATGGCCACCTATAATACCCTGGTTGATTTGATGGCACATAATGACCTGGGAGAAAAAACTCTATTGTTCATGGTTGATGGTCTTTATGCAGCACCGGAGCAGGGATCCAAAGTTGGTTTGAGCACAAAATGGGTTTCAGAACCTTTCAATAACCAATGGACATCGAGTTTATTTGTTTCTCAGGACGGAGTAGCTTTAGAGTCAGTATGCCTTGATTTTATTACTGCAGAACAAAAGGTTTCATCGGATATGGTTCATGTTTTTGGCAATGTTGACAATTATTTGCATGAAGCAGCTCGGGCAGAAAATCCACCTTCCGGCACTTTTTACGATCCGGAAGGCGATGGGGTCGGAGCAGTCAGCCTTGGTGTTCATGAGCATTGGGAAAACGATTTTACGAAGAAGTATAGCAGGAACCTTGGAACCGGAGATGGAATTGAACTCATTTCCGATTCGGTTTATGAATCGTCAACTGTAAATGTAGCCCCTATTAAAAGCAAAAATGAATTTCAGGTTTACCCGAACCCTGCGACAGAGTTTATTCGGGTATCCTCTTCAGAAATAATTCACGGACAAGTTAGTCTGGAGCTGGTAAATATGAAGGGGATTCTGAAAATTCTCGAAATGGGAACGATGCAAGGAGATTCATTTCTTAAGGTAATCGATGTTAGCAAATTAGAACCCGGGTTTTACTCATTAGTGATTAAAGTTAATGGCCAGGTTGCGGATAGCAAAAAGATTTTGGTGAATTAAATTAGTATTCAACAGCCTTGAAGAGACATCCACTACCACCCAAACGTACTAATCGAATGTCCCTCAAGGGTAATCTCAAGCATCCATTCTTCAAAGCGAAGCTTGCATGCAACAGCCTCTCCATTATTTATTACCGTAAGAGCTGTGCTGCCATCCTCATTTCTGAAAGCCGCAAAATTCAGTTGCTCCATACCACCCTTGCTATCGATTCGGTAAGCTCCCGGTTTTACAAATTTGCTGAAATGGGCCAGATAATAATATAAGCCGGTGTAACTTACCTCTCCCGTTTTCCGGTTTATAATTACAACAGGCTGCTGGTTATTGTTATCAGGATCCCCATGTTCATCGGAAATAAGCCAGGGGCCTCCATTCTCGTCCAGAATCATGTTCCAGTAAATCCATCCTGAAACCTGGTTTTTCATGTCGTTCATGATCATATTTCCCCAAAACTCCCCATCAGAAAACTCATATACGGGCATTTTGACGGGACCGTTCGGGGGGATGTTGCTTTTAATGGCATAGCACACCTCTGTCATCCAGATCGGGATTTCGGGATATCGTTCGTGCAGAAGGCTGGTTGTTGAATGCTTATCCCAGTCGTAGCCGTGAACTGTCAGGGTGCTGATATGTTTTATGACATTGGGATCGTCAAGTGCCGCCGGCAATTTCGTTAAGCCTTCCGGTCGGTTTGCCGCATCGCAAAGCTGAATTTTTGTTGTAATCCCCTGAGACTTGAATTCAGGTACGATATATTTCTGTATCATTTTTCCTATTACCCTATAGGTTTCATTCGAGTACCATACATTCTCGGGTTCATTGAACGGTGCCATATAGTCGATTGAAATCCCCTGTGCTTTGTAGGCTGAGATAAACATCGCATAATATTTGGCCAGTGCGGCATAGTATTCGGGTTTGACGTGTTTCTCGCCTTTGTTGAGACTATAAAGCATCCAGTCGGGAGCAAAGTCCATAGGCGACTGGATTTCAAAACCGCCAAACTTTTGGGCTTTCTTTATAAAGGGAATCAGTCCGTTTGGGCCTAAATCCCTCTCGATTGAAAAATTGATCATAGCGGTGTCGCCGGGGGTATCGTTATAGGAATACCAGGGTCCCGCTGAGGAAAAGTCGCATGCGGCAATAGGCGATTTCATGAGGGTATAGCCTGCGCCCTCAATTGGGTCGAACAGGGTTTTCATTACCGAATCGGACTTTTCAGGGGAAAGGGAATTAAGACAGATCATTCCTGCCTCGTTAAAGCTTGCACCAAACCCATCGATTTTCTGATATTTTATCTTATCATTCAGCACAATTTCAGGGATGGGAAGTTCTTGGTTCTTCACGAACTGAATATCGCTTTTTCGTGTCAATCGGTCGCCTCCCGCTGAAGAAATATAAACCTGAACTACCGGAGCCTTTTCCTGTAAGACGGGTAAAACAATATGGCTGCAATTCTTCGAGTCATGATAGATACGGACAACAGCCTTCTGAAAATCAGCTTCCCCGGCCTCGTAAATATTCACAAACTTTTGCGGATTGCGGTCCACAAGTGGAAACCAGCTGCTCTGCACCTGAACCATGATGCGATGCCCCTTCTTAAAAGTATGCGCAACATCGGCGATATTGAAACTCACTTTTTCAATTTTATTGGGGATAAAGGGTTCAGGTGTCTCAAGGCTTTTCCGGTACCTCCCACGTAAAATTTCTCCATGCACCAGCATTTCATACCCTCCCATGGGATACTCCCCCTTCTGATCCGTGTTAGAATAGATGTTTACCTCGTTATGGGATAGGCTATCGGGAAAAACGTCGATAAGCTTTACCACAAAATCGGCATCGGTAGTGGAAATGGAAGCAAACAGATTAGCTTTTACGGTGCCGGTGAGGGTAACATCTTCCGATAGAATTTCTGTTTTAAAAGTCAGTACATCGGTTCTGCGCCCGGCAAAGCGCTGATCATCGACCATATAGGTTCTGGTTCTGTTAAAATGCACATCTTCGGTATAAGGAACCGGTTTTGAGGGATCACTTACATATTCGTCAAAGCCTTTTTTGGAGGTAGGATGATTCCAGTTCAGCATCCCGTTTTCCTGAAAGAACAGTGCTTTATCTTCTTTTCCAGTGGGAGGCCATTCGCTGTATTTTTTCCACTCATTGGAACCCGACATGAAGATCGTAGCCTCCTTAATCTGCGAGATATTGCCTTTATTTTTCAGGTAATAATTGAAGAATGGGATTTCAATATTTTGCTGGTACCATTTGGATGTGTTGCTTCCAAAATTTATATTTCCCAGACGGGTGCCATCGCTATTTCCCCATTGGTTGTGGTACCATGGACCCATCACAAGGCTGTTGAACGCTTTGCCGGGATTGTTTTTCTCGGCTGCTTTGTAGGAGTTCCATGCCCCCCAGTTGTCTTCGGCATCGAACAGACCACCGACCCAAAGCATGGCAGGTTTCAGATTCCCGGAAGCATTGCGTGCATCCCGCGCTTGCCACCATTCGTCATAATCCGGATGAGCATATATATCATTCCAGAAAGCAACGCTGTCACCCATTAAGGCGGAAAAGTTTGACAAGGGACCCATTTCAAGAAAATACTTATAACTGTCGAAAATGGGAAGTGCAACTCTTTTGGGACCTACCGTTGTGGGCATCGGCCTGGGTAATCCAAACCCTCCCCCGAAAGGAGAATAGAAGCTAAAGGCATCCATCAGAAAAAATGCTCCATTATGGTGAAAATCATCCCCAATAAACCAATTGGTAACCGGTGCCTGCGGGCTTACTGCCATCAGGGCCGGATGATCGCTTGCAGCAGCCATGGCGGAGTAAAATCCCGGATAAGAGATTCCGAAAACACCCACCTTTCCGTTGTTGTTTGGAATATTTTTTATTAGCCAGTCAATAGCATCGTATGCATCGCTGGCCTCATCAATATCCTGATTTGTTTTTTTAGAGGGATTAAAGGGCCTGACATCCATAAACTCTCCTTCGCTCATCCATTTGCCCCGCACATCCTGCATTACCATAATATAACCTTCACGCAGGTATTCCATATGATAGGAATTCCAGAATCGTGCAAATTCATTTTCCCCGTAAGGATAGCATGAGTAAGGAGTACGACTCATGAGTATCGGATGTTTTTCCGATATGTCTTTTGGGATATAGATTGAAGTAAACAGTTTTACTCCATCACGCATGGGGATATGCCTTTCGATTTTTGTGTAATTCGTTACTACCCATAAGCTATCAGGGTTTTGTGCGTTTGCCGGAAATGGTAAATAGTTTAAGGCTAAAAGGAGGAGCAGTGTTTTCATACGAATTGATTGAGGCTTAAATATACAGAAATATCCCGCTTGGACATATTCAGGCCTGTTACAAAATGCCAAAAAGAATGTTTTATCAATATAATCTGGGATAATTTCACACATGAAAAACGATAAGAATGTGGAAATTTGAATAAATCCTTTAAACATGGAAAAAGACAGAAGAAATTTCCTGAAAACCGGTTTGCTTTATGGTGGATTATCGCTGCTGCCGGGCTTACCCAACATTTATGCAACCTCATCAACAAGCAGGAAAGGCGAAGACTTTCCGCCAGCCGAACCTACTCCTGCCCAGAAGGCATGGATGGAACTTAAGTTTGGGATGTTTATTCATTTTGGTCTGAACACATTTATCGGCAAGGAATGGGGCGATGGCACCCACGATCCGAAAAGTTATAATCCCAAAGAACTTGACACCGACCAGTGGTGTGAAACAGCCAAAAAAGCAGGAATGAAGTACATGGTTTTAGTATGCAAGCATCATGACGGTTTTTGCAACTGGTTTACAAAGCAAACCGATTATTCGGTGAAAAGCACCACTTTCAGGCGCGATCTTTTGAAGGAACTGAGGTCATCAGCAGATAAATACGGTTTGAAACTGGGTGTATACTATTCTCTCTGGGACCGGCACGAAAAGATTCACGATACCGACGAACCGGCATATATTGAGTTTATGAAAAGACAATTGAAGGAGCTGCTTACATCGTATGGAGAGATTGTTGAGGTGTGGCTTGACGGTTTCTGGAAAAAGCAGCAAAGCGGTTGGAAGGACGAGGCGGGAAACTGGTCGGAGCCGGAAGATTTTATGAAAGCCTGGAGAAATGAGGGAGCTTATCGTTGGCAGATCGATCATCTCTATCAGTACATTAAATCCTTTCAGCCCGATTGCATTGTAATGAACAACGCCACCACCAAATTTCCCGGAGTGCCACTTTTTCCTGTTGACGCCTTGTGTGGTGAGAAAGCCTTTGGTCTTACCGAATACAAAAAAACATGGAACTGGCTGGGCAAAGAAGTTTTTCTCCCACTTCAGATCGAAACAACAATGTCGATACAGGGCGATGATGAATTTAAAAGCGGGAGCTGGTTCTGGCATGAGGGCGACCACTCCGTTCTGTCGAAGGAAAGGATTTATGAGTATCTCGAAACAGCGCGGAAACTTGGAGCAAACTTATTGCTTAATTGCGGTCCGATGGCAAATGGTAAACTCAGACCTGAAGATGTGGGGATGCTGTCGGGTTTGAACCTGAAAAACTGAAAAGTCAGACCATCAAAGAGAGTAGTAAAAAAACATCAGGAGACTATCTGGCAGAAACACCTTTTTTATGATTTGGGTTATTCCCAAAAATATTCTGTAATGAATTCTTTTCACCATCGTCTGATAAAAAGAAACAGAATATTAATTAAAACCAAAAGTCATGAAAAAGATTATTTTATTATTTGCTGTCGTGCTTGCAGCAACTGCTGTGTATGCACAGAAATCAATCGACGATTTATTCGCGAGATATTCGGAAAAGGATGGATTCACCACCGTAACTATTAATGGAAACCTGCTGAAATTCGCCTCGTGTATGGATGATAGCAATGAAAGTTCCCTGCCTGCCAGTCTTACTGAGATCAGAATACTCACCCAGGAAGATCCGCAAATGAAGGTTGAGAACTTTTACGATATGGTTATTGAGGGAATCGATTTAAGCCGTTACGAGGAGTTTATGAGAGTGAAGGAATCCGGTCAGGATGTTAGAATGCTGGTTCGTGCAGAGGGCAAAATGTTTAAAGAATTTCTTCTTATAGCGGGAGGAGAAGATAACGCACTGATTCAGATCAAGGGAAACATGAGTCTTGAGGATGCACAGAGGTTCTCTGAAGATTCGAAGTCCAGCCATGGTCAGAACCTAATGTCGGGCGGGAAATAAGCCCTTTTAAAAGAAGTGGATCAACTATGTGCCTTCTTTTTGCTTTGTGAAAGCCTGTGATCAAAATCATGCAATGGAAAAGACTCTCCATCCCGCACAAAGTAATGGAGGAAAGTATTTACCTTTATACACTCTGAAACGCCGATTTCCGAAGAAATGACCAAGTCCGATTTTAACTTGCTGGTTCATCAGCTTAGCCGGAAATTATACGGCCATGCCTTCCGCATCCTCGCTAACACTGTGGAGGCGGAAGATGCGGTTCAGGAGGTGTTTATCAAGCTGTGGAATATGGGCTCAAAGCTGGAAGGGTACAACAGCATTGAGGCTTTGTCGATCACCATGACAAAGAACTACTGTATCGATCAGCTCAGAAAGCGAAAGCGTACTATTTTAGAAGTAAGTAACAACCAGGAGTATAAAAACGTATCGCCTTCGCCGGCTGAGCAGTTGGAGAGCAGGGAGGACAATCAGATAATTTTTGAAATAATAGAACAGATGCCCGCAGCGCAACGACAGATTGTTACCCTCCGGGAAATAGAAGGTCTGACTTATGAAGAAATTTCTGCCAAAACCGGTCAGAATGTTAATGCGCTGAGGGTCGCAATTTCGCGGGCAAGGAAGTTAATAAAGGATGAATTCAATAAATACCATTATGAACACAAAGGAATTGGAAAGCCTTCTCGAAAAGTACTATAGCGGAGAAAGCACTGAAGAGGAGGAAGGAATCCTGAGGGATTATTTTAGCGGGGAGTCCGTCCACAAAGGCTATGAGGCAGAGAGAGATATATTCAGGTATTACAGAGCCGAAAAGGAAATGCCTGAGGCTTCTCTGGATTTTGAAAGCAGGATTATGGCAGCTGTTGATGCATCAGGGAGAGGAGGGAGCGGAATAAATTACAGAAGGTATCTGCTTCCCTTGCTAGGAGCAGCGGCCAGCATTCTTATCGTGGCAGGATCGTATATTTTTTTTAGCCGGAATGAAAATTTAACCGACACCTATTCGGATCCGCAGATTGCCTACCTTGAAACAAGGAAAATTCTTCTTGATGTTTCTTTGAAAATGAACCGCGCAACCGAGGCCCTTGCTCC
>JAIFNN010000041.1 GCA_020047715.1 Bacteroidota bacterium
TGTCCCCACCAAAGCTGACGGGAAATACACCAATCTTTGAGGTTCTCCATCCAGTGACGGTATGTGTTTTTGAATTTCGGGGGATGCAGTTTTATCTCATCATTCAAAACATTCTCCAAAGCCGGCTTTGCAAGTTCCTTCATGTCGAGAAACCATTGCAGGGACAGCTTGGGCTCGATAACAGCATCAGTTCGCTCAGAAAAGCCAACTTTATTTTCATACTCTTCCGTCTTGAGCAAAAGGCCCTTTTCCTCGAGTACTTTTACAATCTTCTTACGAACCACAAAGCGGTCTTCTCCCACGAAAAGAATCGCCTTCTCACTTAGAGTACCGTTGGGATTGAATATATCGATCGATTCAAGATTGTGCTTTAAGCCTAAAGTGTAGTCGTTCACATCATGAGCGGGAGTGATTTTCAGTGCTCCGGTTCCAAACTCCATATCAACGTATTCATCCTGTATGATAGGAACGGGTCGGTCGATAAGGGGAATAATCGCTTTTTTCCCATGAAATTCCCTGAAACGGTCGTCATTGGGATTAACGCAGACAGCAGTATCCCCAAGAATGGTTTCCGGGCGGGTAGTGGCAATGACAATAAAAGTATCCTCACCCTGTATCGGGTATTTAATGTAATAGAGTTTTGACTGAACTTCCCGATACATAACCTCCTCATCAGAAACGGCTGTTAGGGCCTGAGGATCCCAGTTAACCATCCGGACACCACGATAGATAAAACCTTTCTTGTGAAGATCGTTGAAAACACGGATAACACTTTCCGACATTGCATCGTCCATTGTAAATTTTGTACGACGCCAATCACAGGATGCACCCAGTTTTTTGAGTTGCTCGAGAATTATCCCACCGTGCTTGTGGGTCCATTCCCAGGCATGCTCCAAAAACTCATCCCGACTAAGGCTGGATTTTTCGATACCTGCTTCACGAAGTTTGTTAACAACGCGTGCTTCGGTTGCAATGGATGCATGGTCGGTACCCGGAACCCAAAGTGCATTTTTACCAAGCATACGGGCACGACGGATCAAAACGTCCTGAATGGTATTGTTAAGCATGTGACCCATGTGAAGGACACCGGTAACATTCGGGGGAGGAATTACGATGGTGTAAGGCTCGCGTTCATCCGGATCAGAGTTAAAAAACCCATGATCCATCCAGTATTTGTACCATTTTTCCTCGATTAGGGAGGAGTCGTATTTAGAGGGAATTTCCATTATTGAGCTAAGTTGAAATTAAATCGATTTTTGAAGTTCCAAAAATAGTAATTTAGATGTGAAAAAAAGAGGTTTCAGAAAAAGGCTTCTAAAACAAAGTTGACGGATAATTCTCAGGAAACATTCAATTGACGCTTTAAAATAAGGATTATCTGATGCAAAAGATTTTACTCAGTCTGTTGAATAAAAGTACTCAACTGACTGAGTAAAACTCCAATATGCTGATTCAGAAATCTTTATATATGACTTCAACACCAATCTGAAATTTTATTTCTCAAAAATTGCAGTCCCGATTTAAAAGTTGGAAAGAGGCTTACTTTTTAAGTTTCACATTTAGTTCCCATATGCCTTGTCTAAAAACAAGTATCTAACATCGTCACTTGCATCTACAGCTTTAGACTCAAGATCAATAATCATAACAGGTGGCGTCAGGTCGTTTGCTTCTGCAGCAGGCCATTGAGGCAGAGTAGCACCATTCGGATTACCTGTTTTAACGAAATTGGCAAAGAATTCCAGCATGGTATCAGAAACCAGAAAATCTTCTTTTGCCCAGGCATATTCGTTAGCCAGATAGAGGTTCCCGAGGCAGTATTCAATTTCCGAGGCATGTGAAGCTCCAACAGGCCCGGGCATTTCTGGCGCATAACTCTCCTTTTTAACTGTTCCGCCGGCGAGTCCTGCTTCGAGGGATTTATCAACCAGAGGCGGTCTGATTTTGCTGAAAAGGTATCTGTAAACGAGTTGGGAACTGTTTTTCCGGTGAAGATCAAACCATTTCCAGGTGGAATAGGATATAAACCGGTCGGATGCCAGGGCAGTGGCAGAAACCTCAATTTCCTTATCTGAACCATGAGGATATAGTTTAAGGACTTCTTCAAAATCTTTGGGATAGGCCTCTTTAACTTTATTTATATAGTTTTCTTCAGTATAGGGTCCCTGAGTAAATGCAAAGCCCGGTATTTCGGCCGAATTCCATCCTAAAAGGAGCGGCACCTGTGCCTGTTCTCCTACATTAAAGATCTCTGGAAGGGTTTTTGGATAAAAGTACCCATCTATGACTGTTGGAAAACCGAACCGGCCTGAGTTTTTATAAATCTCAAAAATTTCGATTGTGCTAAGTTTTCTTAATTCAGCCAGTGATGAAAAACCTGATTTGGCTGCAAACTCAAGGCCTTCTTTTTCACCCTCATCAAGAGGAACAGGTGCCATGGTTGGGTTAATCGCAGCACCACTTTCGCCAATGGCGCCTGCAATATAATTTTTTGAGAGCGGAGAAGCCATCAGAGAGCTGACAGAAATGGATCCCGCCGATTCTCCGGCAATGGTAATGCGAGAAGGGTTTCCGCCAAAGGAAACAACATTCATCTGAACCCATTTTAATGCGGCACTCTGATCCAGCAATCCATAGTTGCCGGAAGCTTTGTAAGGTGCTTCTGAACTAAGTTCAGGGTGAGCAAAAAAGCCGAAAATATTGAGGCGGTAGTTTACAGTCACTACCACGATACCTTTTTTAGCCATACTTGCACCGTCGTAGCGGGGCTCAGAGCCATCGCCTGCAACAAATCCTCCTCCATAGAAATAAACCAGAACAGGGAGTGATTCCTTGCTATTTTTTGCAGGAGTCCACACATTAAGATACAGGCAATCTTCGCTCATGGTGTCGGATCTGAAACGCATATCCCCGAAAACATTGGCCTGTAAGGGTTGGGGACCAAATTTCTTAGTTTTTAAAATACCGGCCCAGTTATCTGCTGGCAGGGGAGCCTTCCATCTCAGATCGTCTACCGGAGGCTTGGCATAGGGAATACCAAAAAAGCAACTCAGACCATTTTCGGAATTCTGAAATCCTTCAATAACTCCGGACCTTATTCTCACCTGGGAAATTGCTGAATGTTCATTTTGCGCCATAATTTCTGTATTGAATATTGTGGAAATGGCTATTAAAAGGAGAAGTGATTTCATATTTAGGTGTTTTACTGATTGCATTTTCTCTTGTGTGAGTTCGGTGTAATTCTGTGGAGAACGTTTTTTGCCGCACCCTTAGGCATGTGTATCGTTTTGGTGACGTCAACGAAATGATCGGAGACCGCTTCGCCAGTGGTTTTGCAGCTTTCTTTGGCTTTGTCAACCGCATTCAAAAAATTACGCCAATCGGCATAACCGAGTAAATCTTGTAATTCCCGGGCAAGCCAATAATCTACGCCATCTTGTTCGTAAGAATATTCTTCAAAACTTTTGATGAGCTTTATAATTGTTTCTTTTTCCATTTTTACCTTAAAGTATAATTCCTAAATCAATCATTAAAGTAAGGTTTTCTTTTCCAATAGACTAATCCATTATTAATTGTTCTTCTCTTGCTTATCCAAATATAAGTTATTCTTTTAGAAGAATTCATGATTTTCGAATTCTAATTAATTAACTATTTACAATTATCCAACTATAATAAACCATCAAATAAAAATATTCTCCAGCCTGCTTTTGATCATAAAATCCATTCTATAATTACCCTATATTTACAACGCCAAATTTAATTCCAGAATGAAACAGTTACTATTGATTTTTATATTCATCCCGCTTGCGCTGATTAGCTGCATAGAATCGAATAAGGATTCCTCTGGTGAAGCCAACAACTCTAAAATAGAGTTTAAAGAAACAACCTTTAATTTTGGTAAAATTGACTTTGCAAGCGACGGGACCTGTGTTTTCACATTTACTAATACTTCCAGAAAACCGCTTGTTATCAATGTAGTAAGAACTTCCTGCGGATGTACCAATCCTGAATGGCCAAAGGATCCTCTGGAGCCTGGAGAATCAGGAGAAATAAAGATAACATATAACACTCAGATTCCGGGAAGTTTTCAAAAGAGCATCACCGTTTTTTGTAACGCGGTTAACTCCCCCGTGAAACTCCTTATAAAGGGGGAGGTTCAACCCGACCCTGCAGTAGCTTCCTCATCCTCAAAATCATAACCTATGCCAGGCATATCAAAAAAGGGGCAGCAAATGCCCTCCTCCCCCATCCGCAAACTTGTTCCTTTTGCTGAAGAAGCTAAAAAGAAAGGCCGTAAGGTTTACCATCTGAATATTGGTCAGCCCGATATCCCAACTCCCCCGGCAGCATTGGAAGCAGTTAAGAATATGGCTGCAAAAGTAATTGAATACAGCCATTCTGCCGGACATGAAAGTTACCGGAAAAAGCTGGCAAGTTTCTATCAGGGGATTGGTATTAATGTTGATCATACTGAAATTCTTATAACCACAGGCGGATCCGAAGCCATAAGCTTTGCACTGATGGCAACCGCTGATGCGGGCGATGAAATCATCGTTCCTGAACCATTTTATGCAAATTATTATGGGTTTGCCAATGCAGCAGGTGTAAAGGTTGTTCCGGTAAAATCGGATATCGACCATGATTTCGCGCTACCTCCTATAGGAGAAATTGAAAAGCTGATTACCTCCCGAACAAGAGGAATTTTGATCTGCAGTCCGAATAATCCGACAGGTTACCTATACTCACGCGAAGAGATTGAGCAGCTTGGCAGAATTGTTAAGAAGCATGATATTTTTCTCTACAGCGATGAGGCATACCGGGAATTCTGCTACGACGGGCTGGAGCATTTTTCGGCCATGAAAATAAAGGATATTGGGCAGAATGTTATCCTGATCGATTCGGTATCCAAGCGATACAGTGCATGCGGAGTAAGGATTGGGGCACTGATATCCAAAAACAAGGAGGTAATATCCACTGCTCTCAAATTTGCTCAGGCAAGGCTCAGTCCGCCTTCCTTCGGACAGGTGTTAGGAGAAGCTGCAATAGATACTCCCGGATCATACTTTACAGAGGTTTATGATGAATATATCGGAAGAAGAAATTTTCTGGTATCTGCTCTTAATAAGATGAAGGGGGTAAAATGTCCTTTACCCAAGGGGGCATTTTATACCATTGCCCATTTGCCGGTTGACGATGCCGATAAATTTGCACAATGGCTTTTGAGCGATTTTGAATACAATAACCAGACGGTTATGGTTGCCCCTGCCTCAGGGTTTTATTCCGACCCGGTATCAGGAAGGCATGAAGTCCGGATTGCTTATGTTCTTAATATTGAGGATCTTAAAAAGGCAATGGAGTGCCTGGAGAAGGCACTGGAGGTTTATCCGGGGAGGGTTGTTTAATTTGAAAATGTAGCAATTTGAAAAATTGAAATTGAGATAATCAAATTTTCACTTTACCAATAATTTCACTATTTCAAATTGATCTTTGTTGAAATATTTTACAAGATAAACTCCTTTTTCCAAATATGACCTGTCAATCTGAATTGACTTTTCGTTGCTTAGCTTTGCTGAATAAACAAGATTGCCAAGGACAGAATAAATAAAAACACTTGCAGGTTCTGATAAATTACGACTCGTAATATTCAACAGGCCACTTTGAAAAGGATTCGGATACACCGAAAACCCAGAATTGCAGCAATTATTATGAACGCTGACCGGAATAGCTCTGGTTAGTTGGATATAATTTAGATTGCAACCATTGGCTATAATATTTAATTTCAGTTCCTGAATTCCTTTAGTTAGCGCTATCCCTTTCTTTATAAACGTTTGCCATGTTTGCCATCCTCCAGTTGCGGCAAGGTTAATATCTCCGGTTGAAATGTTGCCATTGCCAAAGGTGATATTTATTTTAGAAGCTGCATTAACAGCAGCCCTTATACTCAAGTCGTATTCCATCGTAGAATCAACATTTACTGTATAACTGAGCCATTCACCTGCAGCCGTCCAACCAACATTGTATCCACCCTCTCCGCAGACTTCAATATCCACTCCCTCATTTGTACGATACTGATTCCCCTCGTTGGTTGGAGAAGCATCGTGGTAAGCAATACCTTCACCACCTTTATCGAAATTCTCCAATTGCAATATACCTGGAATTTTCATGGGAGTGCCTGAATACGGTCCTTTATCCTCAACTACAACCACAACGCAAGATGCCTGTAATCCCGAATCTTTTGTTTTGGCAGTAATAGTGACACTTCCGGGAGATACTGCTGTTACAAGGCCATTCTCATCGACGGTTGCTCTGGAACCATTTCCTGAGCTCCAATCTACGATTGTGTCGGTGGTGTTGGCAATTCTGGCAAATAGCTGAAAAACATCATCCTTTCGAAGATTTATATTTGACTGATTAAGCCGTATTTTTGGTTTTGGATCGGGAATTGAATCCGGTTGGGCTATTTTCCAAAGCCCATAGCAGCTGCTTCCGCACCAGGCATATCCCGTCTCAGGATTAACCCGAATCATGGTAGTTTCACGTCCTGAGGACATGCCAAACTGCAAATTGTTATGTTTTGGATCGATTGTTAGCGGCATCCAGGTTTCTCCTCCGTCCAATGATCGGATTACACCTACATCATTGCTGTAGATGTCGCGCGAACCGCCTGAATAAACAATTTCAGGGTTTGAAGGATCAACAGCTACGGTGCTGAAGCGTCTGACATTATATTTATCGGCGGGCGTTTTATTGCTTATGTTTATTACAGAACTATCTTGCAGATATACCTTCCAGAGTCCTCCAGTGAAGCAGGCTGCATAAATGGATTTGTTCAGATGGTCGTATGCAAGATCCACAATTCCGGCAGGGATAACAGCCACAACATCCCAGCTTGCTCCGTGATCTGTGGATCTGACAACAGAAGTGTTGTTGAATACACCATATAAATCATGATTTCCGGATGGGTCTGAAGCAATAACCCCATCACATCCTGTCATCCTTGTCCAATTAATTCCTTTATCGGTACTTCTCAGGTCACCCGCAAACAAAATACTGCGATCACCGCTTACTCCATAACAGAATGGCAATCCGGCTGACTGACCTTTTGTTTTATAAGACAACCCGCCATCAAAAGTAATTCTCAGATCGCAGGAGGGGTCCTCCCATCCTTCAGCTTTTCTTCCGAACCAGGTGAGCGAATCAACAATATATCCTCCGTGAATGTCTCCTCCCCAGCCGTTACCTGACATGTTAAGATATTTAAATGTATACCCACTATCGACCGAAACCGAAGCGTCATAATCCTGAGATGCAAAGAAAAACAAGTCGGGATTATCGAGGTTAAAGCTCATATTTCCTCTCGACATGATTGCAGAGGTGCCATTATTTGCCCATTTCAAGGATGCACCTCCGTTTGTTGACTTCGTTATAAAGTCGCCGCCCACAGCAAAAACAGTATCCCTGCTAACCGGATGCCATGAGGGATACATCATCCTTCCGAAGTTTCTGGGAAGAAAATCAAGACTGTTGTCATTGCTTGTTTTCGTCCAACTTGCTCCTCCGTTATGACTGAAAAGGTAATAGGTATTCCATGGATCATCCGGATTAGCATGCTGGGTAATCATATGTTGATCATCGAGCGGGCTTACCCGAAGGTAGTTTGCATAGGAAGTAAATCCTGTAGCAGTCTTGGCCACAAATGATTCTCCGGTATCTGCGGAAGTATAAATTTTGTTTGCAGTGCAGAGGTATAATAAGGATGGGTCCTTTGGAAACACATCAAAACCTTTGACGCTTCCCGTGAAGGTTTTTGTGAAACTGAGACCATGATCAATGCTTTTAAAAACCCCGGAATTGTTAGCAACAAATAAATACCCACTGACAGGTAGTACTTTAACAATAGAATTTCCATAAATTCCAGTGTTCGCAATGATTTTCCAGGTGTTTCCTCCATCCACTGACTTGTACAAACCTGAGGCCAATGTTCCTGAACCGCCTTCTGAGTCAGCGCTCCATGCGATGCGCGAATAGTAAACAATCATGCTGTAACCTTTTTCGGCATCAAAACTGGAAGGATCGTAAGCAATCTGTTCCCTGATATCGCGGTAGCCACAAGCATTGTCGGGTAGTACCTGTTTCCATGATTTTGCAGTATCGGTAGTGAGATAAAGTCCATGGTAATTACTCCATGTTGCTTTCTGTGAATTGGAACCGACAGAAATAGCCCTTGCCGGGTTATTCGGATCGATAAATAGGCCGCATGTTCCACGGGGAGTGAAACCGTTATTTGCCGGTTCCCAGAGTTGGCCTCCGTTTATGCTACGCCAAAGTCCACCGACATCGCTTCCGTGAAGCATAACATTACCATCTTTGCTATCGATTGCAAGTGCCTGAAGCCATTGACCTCCTTCACCGCCAATGAAACCGGCATCGCGCTGGGCCTTGTTGACCAGAGGAGCATATTCCCAGATCTGAGCAGTAGCTGAATGAAATGTAAAAGCTAGAAGTATGATGAAAAAAATTCTCATTTCGAGTTTATGGTTATTCAATTTAAGGTGTAAAAAGAATCTAAATGAAAACCAAATTTCTTTTATTGCTGGAAATTCGATCAAATATAATAATTCAATGTAAAAAACTATTGCTATTTTCGCCTAACTAATACGAATTAAGATGTATAAAACAGCATTTCTTTTTATCGCAATTCTGCTTTTTTCCTCATGTTCAGAGAAAAAAGCAGTTAAAATTGCCTGTATCGGCGACAGCATCACTGAAAGCATCAAATTGTACAACTATCCCATGCAGCTTGATAGCATATTAGGGCAGGGATACAGTGTTTTAAACTGTGGAAGAAGCGGAGCAACTTTAGTGAAAGTTTCGAAAAACCCAATCTGGAAATGCAATGAATTTTATAATGCTTTTGCTTTTGAACCCAATATTATTACAGTTAAACTGGGAACCAATGATTCGAAACCGGAAAACTGGAATGAGGAAATCTTTCTCAAGGACCTTCAGGCTTTGGTCGACACCCTAAATACTATTCCCTCGAGCCCTAAAATATACCTCTGCTTGCCTGTTCCAGCATACAGTGATGCCTGGACAATCAGCGATTCCATAATCCGTAATGGCGTAATCCCTTCGATTCAAAAAATTGCTCTTCAGAATAATTTATCTGTTATCGATCTTTATAATGCTCTGGGCAATAAACCAGAATTTTTTCCGGATGGCATTCACCCGAATAAAGAAGGGGCAAATGCTATCGCAGAGGCACTTGCAAAGGTTTTAAAAAAATAAAATCTGATAATCGATCTGAAAGTTACAGCTTCACAAAATTTGTGAAGCTGTGGTAATCTTTTTGCGCACTGACAGAAAATTTTATCTACTTGATTTCAAAATTTTTTCCTGTTATTTCAATTGTTTTTATCTGGGTACTTTCATCCGGAACCATTCC
>JAIFNN010000184.1 GCA_020047715.1 Bacteroidota bacterium
GTGTTGCTGATGACCTTACCAGACTTAAGAATCTTGGACTGGTTATTAAAGATACTTCACTCTGTGGATTGGGTCAGTCGTCGCCAAACCCGGTATTATCCACTCTCGAGAACTTTATGGTTGAGTACACCGAACATGTACATGACAAGAAATGCCGTGCCGGAGAATGCAAAGCTTTGATGACATACTCCATCCTTGAGGAACATTGCGTGGGTTGCACAGCTTGCGCCCGTGCATGCCCTGTTGGAGCAATTACAGGAGAAAGAAAGCAGTTGCATGTCATTAATCCCGCTATTTGCATCAAATGCGGAGCGTGTTTGGAAAAATGCAAGTTTGATGCGGTTATAGTACAATAATTATAAGATAAACCTGAAAAATGGATCAGATAAAATTAACCATCGACGGAAAAGCCGTTGAAGTTCCCAAAGGGACAACAATTTACAAAGCCGCTAAATCCCTGGGCATAGATATTCCAATTTTGTGCTACATGGATTTGAAAGGGCTTAATATTGAAAACAAACCTGGTGGCTGCCGCATCTGTGTTGTTGAAGTTGAGGGACGCAGAAACCTTGCCTCCTCCTGCTCAACAGATGTTAGCGAGGGTATGGTTGTTAAAACCAGCACTATTCGTGTTCTTAACGCCCGCCGGACAGTAATGGAGCTTATTCTTTCCGATCATCCCAAGGATTGCCTCACTTGTGCAAAATCAGGCAAATGCGACCTGCAGGATATGGCCATTAAACTCGGTATCCGTAATATTCCCGGACAGGAATTTGCTGAAATGTCAACCTACAGGCTTGATACATCCCCTTCTATCATAAGAGATATGGATAAGTGTATCATGTGCCGTCGTTGTGAGACTATGTGCAATGATTTCCAGACTGTTGGAGCATTGTCTGCGGTGAACCGGGGTTTTATGTCGGTTGTTGCGCCTGCATTCGAAATGAATCTGGAGCACTCCCCATGTACTTATTGTGGACAGTGCGTGGCTGTTTGCCCAACTGGTGCACTAACCGAAGTTGATCACACCAGAAATGTAATTGCTGCACTCAGCGATCCGACCAAAACCGTTATTGTACAGACTGCACCTGCAGTGAGAGCTGCACTTGGCGAAGAATTTGGACTTGAACCGGGTACTCTTGTTACCGGTAAAATGGTTACGGCATTGCGCACTCTTGGCTTTGATTATGTGTTTGATACCGATTTTGCTGCCGACCTTACCATTATGGAAGAAGGAAGCGAATTGCTTGGGCGCCTCGGGAAATTCATTGCAGGTGACAAAGATGTGAAATTACCGATTCTTACCTCTTGCTGCCCGGCTTGGGTAAACTTCTTTGAGCATAACTTCCCCGACATGAAGGATATTCCTTCAACGGCACGTTCACCGCAACAAATGTTCGGCTCAATTGCAAAAACTTACTTTGCTGATAAAATTGGTGTTAAGCGCGAAGACCTTATTGTAGTTTCGATCATGCCCTGTTTAGCAAAGAAATACGAATGCCAGAGAGACGAGTTCAGTGTGGATGGAAATCCGGATGTGGACTTCTCTATCTCAACCCGTGAACTAGGTTTCCTTATTAAACAAGCAAATATTCAATTTAATGGATTGCCCGATGAGGATTTTGACAAGCCAATGGGAGAATCAACCGGTGCCGCTGTTATTTTCGGAACCACAGGTGGCGTAATTGAGGCCGCTGCTCGCACGGCATACGAATTGCATACGGGGAATACACTTACAAACGTAGACTTCAAGGAGCTGAGAGGCTTGGAAGGGATTCGGCACGCTACAATTGATTTCGGGGGATTTCCCCTGAAGATCGGCATTGCGCATGGACTTGGGAATGCTCGAAAACTACTCGAAGATATCAAAGCTGGTCGTTCCGAGTTTCATGCTATTGAAATCATGGCTTGCCCGGGTGGTTGTATCGGTGGCGGTGGACAACCCCTTCACCATGGTGATTCCACCATTTTAAAGGCAAGGGCAAAAGCAATTTATGCTGAAGATGAAAGCAAAACACTTCGCAAATCCCATGAAAACCCATACATCATTAAGTTGTACGAGGAATTCCTGGGAAAACCGCTGAGTGAAAAAGCACATCACCTGCTTCATACTCATTACTTCGATAAGAGCAAGAATACCTTTAGTATTTAAGCAGGATAATCAACCCATAAAAGAAAAATCAGATGTCAAGTGTAAAAATAGAACTCCGCAAGGATCAGATCGAGAAAATTCACGAAATCTGCAAATCGTTTAATTATGAAGGCGGTGAGCTCATCAACGTCTTGCACAAATGCCAGCATGAATTCGGCTACCTTCCTGCAGAAATACAGGAGGTAGTTGCCGAACAGCTTAAATTATCTGTTGCCAAGGTATACGGGGTGGTTACATTCTACTCGTTCTTCTCAATGATACCCAAAGGCAAATTCCCCATTTCAATTTGTACAGGAACGGCTTGCTATGTCAGAGGTGCCGAAAATGTGCTTGCTGAATTCAAGAAACAGCTGAAAATTGAAGTGGGCGAAACCAGCCCTGATGGTAAGTTTTCATTGTCCTGCCTGCGATGTGTGGGAGCCTGTGGTTTAGCTCCCGTTGTTCTCGTGGGTGAGAAAACTTTTGGTAGGGTGGCTCCTGATGGAGTTAAGGCCATTTTGGCTGAGTTCGAACAATAAGTCGAGTATTCTCAAGCTTAGCAATTAAAGTTGTCAACCCAATCCAAAAAGATCATGGGCCAACCTTAAACGCTAAGAATTGTAAGCATTTTAGCCTTCCGAAAAATAATTCATTATTTGGATTATCATGGTTTTTTTTATTACTTAGGCCAATTATTACTTGGGGTTTTTGAACACCGGTGATGAGTGGCTTAGTAATAAAATGTATCCCCCATGAAAATAGTGGAATCCCAACTCCGGGCTGTTGGCATCGGTGCTTCAGCCGGAGGGTTAGAGGCACTTCAGCAATTCTTCAAGAACATTCCTGAAAATTCAGGCATGGCCTACATTGTAATCCAACACCTTTCGCCTGACTATAAAAGCCTGATGGATGAACTTCTGTCGAGACATACCAGCATGCCCATTGTTGTTATCGAAGATGGAGTCAAAATTGAACCCGATTGCGTTTATCTTATTCCTCCCCGTCAAAACCTGAAAATCTACCATAACCAGCTATTTCTTCTAAAACAAGATTCAAGTAAAGGTTTAAACCTCCCTATTGATTTCTTTTTCAAGTCTCTGGCAGAAGAAAAGGGTAAAGATGCTATCGGCGTTATCCTCTCCGGTACAGGAAGTGACGGTACCATGGGAACCCGGGCAATTAAAGAAATGAACGGGATTATTATGGTTCAGGATGAAAAAACAGCCAAGTTCAATGGGATGCCTTCAAGTGCAATCTCAACTGGTCTGGTTGATTATGTGCTCCCCGCCGATAAAATGGGAGAAGAACTCTTGAATTACATAAAACATCCCCTTACCAAAAGGGATAAATCGGCTTCTCTGCATACTTTAAAGGGAATTGATGCGCTCTCGAAAATTCTTATGATGATTAAGGATCACTCGGGGATCGATTTTTCATTTTACAAGGAAAACACAATAAATCGTCGTCTTGAGCGGAGAGTCAGTATCAATCGGTTTAACAGTATAAAGGATTACATTCCTTTTCTGTCGGGTTCGGAAAAAGAGAGGGAAATACTTTACCGCGAGTTTTTAATCGGGGTAACACATTTTTTTCGCGACAAGGAAGCATTTGATAGTTTGGGCGAAAATGTAATCTCGCGACTTGTTAGAAATGGGAAAAAGCAATTACGGGTTTGGTCTACCGGCTGCTCAACGGGTGAAGAAGCATACTCCCTTGCAATATTGTTTATGGAGTGGGCAGAGAAGGAAAACTTCCGGGGTGAAATTAAGATTTTCGCAACCGATATTGATCGCAAATCCATTGAAATCGCAGGAAGGGGTTTTTATCCCGACAGCATCGTGGCAGATGTTGACCCAAAATTACTGCAGAAGTATTTTCATAAAACGGAAAACGGCTATAAAATAAATGAGGATATCCGTAACATGATTGTTTTTGCTACTCATAACATTTTAAAAGATCCACCCTTCTCAAAGCTTGACCTTCTGGTATGTCGAAACCTGTTTATCTATTTTAAGCCGCCGATTCAAGCCGGACTTCTTTCCCGCTTCTACTATAGCCTGAATCCTAATGGTTACCTGTTTATGGGGAACAGCGAAACCTTGGGTGGAATGAGTGAAGCTTTCGATGTTATTGAGTTGAAAAGCAAGATTTATCAATATAAAGCTGGGTTTAATGCTCCGATTATCGATGGGATTTCCCTTGAAATCCAAAAGTCAAAATTGGAAAGAAACCATGATAGCACAATAATTCCCCATAAAAAGGGGGGATTGAAACCCGAGGATTTTTTAACCTCCATACTTGGGGATTTCATTCCTCCGTCTATAGTTGTCGATAGTAACTATTTTATTGTCAGTGTTGTAAATGACATCAATCCATTTACCGAAATTCAGCAGGGCAATTATTCCAATGAGCTGTTCTCGATTTTGCCAAAGGACCTTGGATTGTATATCAATAATCTTCTGCGACTACTGAAGAACGGAAAGGAGCGCACGTTTTCACGTGTTATTCACGGACTGGAAAGCATGAAGAATAGGACTCTCAAGCTTGAAGGCCGAAAACTTGCTTATCAGAACACCCTGTATTATATGATTTCTTTCCTGTTCGTAGAAGCTCCTGCAACAGATGAAATCGCTGCAGCGGCATTGAAAGACGATGATTTTTCTGCCGAGCAAGGCCTTCGAGTGCTCGAACTTGAAAAGGAACTGAAGGCCACAAAGGAAAATCTTGCGGCTACGGTTGAGGAGCTTGAAAGTGCAAACGAGGAACTTCAGTCATCAAATGAAGAGCTTATTGCATCAAATGAAGAACTTCAAAGTACCAATGAAGAGCTTCAATCGGTAAATGAGGAGCTGTATTCGGTGAATTCCGAACACCAGCAGAAGATTGAAGAGCTCATGCGCTTGAACAATGATGTGAATAACCTCCTTAAAAACACCGAAATCGCTGCGGTTTACCTCGACAGCAAGCTGTGTATCAGGAAAATAACTCCGGAAGTCAGCCGGATCACCCATATCAGAGAGGGTGATATCGGTAGGCCTATTACACATTTAACGGTTCTGGATAACTATTCTGATTTTCCAGCTGATGTCGACCAAGTGATGAATACCTTGCTGCCTGTTGACAAAGAAATTTCGTTTAGTAACGGGAAGCCCTATTTTACGAGAATCAGGCCGTACAGAACAGAGAACAACGCTGTCGATGGTGTTTTGATTACCCTCATTGACATTTCCGAATTGAAGAGTCTTAAAAAGCAGTTTAAACAATCCTCCGAACTGCTCGCAATCTCAATGAACATGGCAAAAATGGCATGGTGGGAGTGGAATGTTCTGACCAATGAAGTAAGTTATGATGACCGAAAAGCAACCATGTTGGGGTACACCCCGGAGGAGTTTCCCAAAGATGTTTATGAAATTTGCAGTTATATTCATCCCGAAGATTATTCAAGCACCATGGCTGAAATGCGGAAAGTTCTTGTGGGCGAGAAAAAGTGGTGGGATGCAACATATCGGATGAGGCGTAAAGATGGCAGTTACATCTGGTATCAGGATCACGGGTCGATTAAAACTGTCGGCGAAAACGGATTGCCAAGCAAGATGATTGGACTTGTAATTGATGTAACAAGTACCAAGAAACTTGAAGATGACTTAAAGAAGAACGAAAGTATTGTTGGCCTGATTGTCGAAAACAGCCCTTTAGCCACCACCATGGTAAACAATGACGGATGGATAAGTTACGCAAACAAAAAGGCAGAAGAACTGTTTAATATCAGTAGGGAACAAATACTTTCCCGAACCTACAATGCAACAGGATGGAAGATTACAGGTATTAGCGGCAAGCCCATACCCGATGAGGAATTGCCGATGAACCTCATCCGGAAATCAGGAAAACCGGTTTTTGGTTTCCAACATTTTATTGAGATTCCGGAGCGTAAGAAATTGTTGTTGACGATTGATGGCGCGCCTGTCTTTGGTGGTGACAATGATTTTTTTGGGGCTGTTTTTACCATTAAGTCGGCAGCTGAATAGCAGAAGTTATTCAATGCGTTGCAAAAGGGGTCTTTTTTTATGTGATGTGTTTAAAAGGCTTAGGTGCTAAAAAATATAACCCTTGCTAATTTTTATTATTGTTTTGTTGTTAAAGTGTTTGATATGCGACCAGGAAAGAATCGAAAGGAAGTTTTAAAAGTTAGGATTGAGGAAGTGCTGACCAACAAAATGGTTAAGGAACTTGGCACAAAAGGAATGTCTGAGTTGGTTGAGGAAATCAGCATCTACCACCAGGAACTGGAATTTCAAAATGATGAGCTGCGTCGAATACAAAAGGAACTTGAAGAATCAAAAATTCATCTTACATCGCTTTTTGAAGATGCCCCGATTGGATATGTGGTGTGCGACGAGAATATGATTGTTAAACGGGCCAATCATTATTTCCTGAACCTTTTGAAATGTTCAAATTCTATTCAGGAAACCAAATTCACAAACTTGGTAGACCCCGATTCTCAAGACGCTTTTTATTTATACTTCAAATACATTTCAAAATCCAAATACAACGAAGCTCTTGAAATTTCCCTTAAAACTGTCGAGAAAAAAATAGTTGTTAAGATTGAAAGCAACGTTTTCTTTGAGGGGGCTGACAAATTCTTTCGGATTGCTGTAACTGACCTCAGTGACCGGAGTAAAGCAGAAGAGACTCTCAGAGAAAGCGAGGAGAAATACAGATCACTAACACAATCGGCACATGATGCTATTGTTACTTCAAACAGCGAGGGCAAAATAATTAGTTGGAATAGCGGAGCTTCAAAAATTTTCGGATTTAGCGAAGAGGAAGTCTTAGGCAGAGATGTATCCATAATAATGCCTGAGAAATTCAGGACATTGCATTCCCATTATCTGGAGCGAAATGAGAGTGCGGGTATACTGAAGGTTTCCGGACGCACCCTTGAACTCACTGGAGCCCGGAGTAATGGGAAGGAGTTCCCGATTGAGCTGTCATTGTCTGAATGGCATGCCTCCGGTCAGCGTTATTATACGGCAATCATACGCGATATTAGTAAAAGGAAACTTGCAGAATATCAAATAAAATTGCTCAGCCGTTCGGTAGACCAAAGTCCTGTAAGTATTATTATTACAGATAAAAACGCAAACATTGAATATGTCAATTCAATGTTTACAAAAACTACAGGTTACAATTTTGATGAAGTTAAAGGAAAGAATCCCCGCATTCTGAATTCCGGAAACCATAGCAGCTCATTTTTTAAAAACCTTTATGATACTGTAAATTCAGGAAGTGACTGGTTTGGGGAAGTTCTAAACAAAAGCAAATCCGGGCAACTTTTTTGGGAAGACATCATTATATCGGCAGTTTTCGATGAAAATGGGGAAATAAGCCATTTTATTTCTATCCGCGACAACATAACCGAGAAGAAGCGAATGATGGAAGAACTTGTAATTGCAAAGGAAAGGGCTGAAGAGAGCGATAAACTTAAAATGGCATTCCTTGCCAATATGAGTCATGAAATCCGTACTCCAATGAATGGGATTATGGGTTTTCTTGATCTTTTACAAAATCCTGAACTAACAGCAAAGAATCGACTAAATTATCTTTCTATCGCTCGGAAAAGCAGCGAGCGACTCCTGAGCACGATCAATGACATTATTGAAATATCAAAAATCGAAGCAGGGCAAACCGAAATTAATTTGTCTGAGGTGGACCTTTATGAATTGATGGATTTCTTCCATGTTTTTTTCAAGCCTGAGGTTGAACAGAAGGAACTGTTATTCAAGTTTGTGAACCCATTTCGCACACCTGCTTTTAAAATACAAACCGATAAGAACAAACTGGAATCCATTATCGGAAATCTGCTTAAAAACGCTATTAAATTCACCAATACAGGTCAGATTGAATTTGGATGTGAGGTTAAGGCTGGCCAGCTGTTGTTTTATGTGAAAGATAGCGGCATTGGTATACCTGAAGATCGGCAGAGCGCAGTCTTTCAGCGTTTTGTGCAGGCGGAAACGAAAATCGCAAGGCCGCACGAAGGCTCCGGACTGGGCTTGTCTATTGCCAAGGCTTATGCGGAAATGCTTGGAGGGAATCTCTGGCTAAAATCAATTCCGGGAAATGGCAGTACTTTTTTCTTTTCTATGAATTACACCATGGATTTGGCCCTGGCCAAAATTCCTCAGCCTGAAGCAACAGCAGAAACTCTTATGCCTGGCGGAATAAGTATTTTAATTGCAGAGGACGACCCTAGCAGTTATTCTTATCTTGAAGCATTGCTTTTGGACGAAGGATTCACTCTAATCCATGCAAATAATGGGCTGGAGGCTATAAGCCTTCTTAAAGGAAATCCCCATGTTTCTCTGATCCTGATGGATATCAAAATGCCGGAAATGGATGGACTTCAAGCAACCCGTGAGATAAGGAAGTTTAATGCCCTAATCCCTATAATTGCTCAGACAGCCTATGCCATGCCAGCCGATATGCAAAGTGCTCTAGATTCCGGTTGCAGCGACTATATTAGCAAACCGGTAAAAATCGACTCATTGCTAAAGGCTATTCGGAAAGCTTTAAAGAATTGAAACAACAGCAGGGGAGTTCTTTTTGAAATCAGATATACTCGATTGAAACGGTCTTCAGAAATTTATCTTCCAGAATCTTGGCCATGCGCTTAACTACCGTCCTTCTGATTTCAAGGTCAACAGGTAGGCTTGGGTCTTGGTGAGCGATATTGATTCGGGTACCAATGATGAATCTTATTTTATCGCTTTCACGAAACAAATTTACAATTCTGTCGGCGGGTCCTTTTCCCAGGGGATACGAACTGCTGTAATCCTTAAGGATTCGGGTAACTTTGGTAAGTGTAAGAATCCCTTCGGTTACCAGATCAATTCCCTCCATATGCGAAACGGGTGGCAAGTCGGGATCATCGAATGTGAAACTGTCTTCAATGGAAATGTTCAGTTCCCGCCCAATAATATCGGCAGTGGTGGCTCCTGAAATAATTTTTTTACCGTCGAAGTTTTTTACTGCTTCTGCCAATTCATTATCCTTGTTCTCTTCATAAGGAGGACCTGTGCAAACCAGCAATTTGCGGGGATTCCTGAAATATATGGTGGCACAACTGGTGTCGTCCTGACTGAAATAGCCATCGATTTTGTTGGCCATATTTACTATTTTGGCTGAAATACGCCGCGCTGAGAGGTTAGGATTGTTGGTAACCTGCTTAAGTATGTATTCTTTCAGGTTATCCAGTCCCCATCCAAAAGGATATTGAAGAGCACCCAGCCCCGATTGGGTGATGCCGTCGGAGCAAATAAAAATCCGGTCTTCCTTTTTTGGAACAAAGGAGCATGTCCGTATTTCCTTGCCAGCGTTTTTTTCGGTCTCCATAATCAGGCAATTCCATTGAGGGTCGAAGAGTTTTGTTCCCCTTAAAACAAAGGTTTCCGGATTGTCATACTCCAGAATGCTTACAGGGCCGTTGTCCTGAATGTCGATTATGGTAAAAGTGGAATAGCTCATCTGCCGTTCGCTGCAAACGGGAAGAGTGTTCATTATGATTTCAGCGATTTTCTCGGGTTCCTTGTGCTCCAGCGTGAAGTTTTGCGCCATGGTAGCCGTAAGGGTTGCCAGAACGTTGGCCTTTACCCCGTGTCCCATGCCATCCGATAGCACAATAATGGTGCGGCCTTCTTCCTTGATTCGTCTGGACAGGAAAACATCCCCGCAAATTCTCTCTTCGCCATAATTCTTTTGGGCGCAATTAACCTCAATGTAGATTTGGCTGTCCATCAGGGTTTGTCCTTACGTGGATTCGTTTTGTAGAATTCAATGATCGAATGCAGCATCCTTTCCGTTTCTGAAGCCCCTTCACCCAAAAGAAAAGCGATCTGTTGAACCAAAGAAAGGTTTTTGTCAATGGCTTCGGTTACTCTTTTAATCACCTCTTCTTTTCGAACTTCAGGTGCTCCCATATCCCTAACCACAGCGCCAACAATTTTTCCCTTTCGGATAACAAAAGCCGAGAGGTTCAATAATTTGTCCCCAAAACTGATGTCGCGGTTTTGAACGCTTTCATTGTTAATCAGGACATAACTGAAAAGATTATAAAAATTGTAAGGGAGCAGTGTTTTCAGGTCGGCACCCACAAGTCCCGGAATTATCTCATTGATTTCACGTGCTTCATCACCGAGCATCTCGATAAAGGTCTCGTTAGCCTGCAGAATCTTCAGCTTTTCATCGAGTATTACAATTGCAGAAGGCAGTTTGTGCAACATGGCGGTTGTGATCTCGGAAGCCTCTTTTGCGGCTTCTTTTTCCTTTCGCGCGATCAGTTCCGATTCACGAAGTGCTTTTTCCGTTTGCGCCAGCTTATCGTTGCTGATTTTCAGCGACTGAATATAATTCTGGCGATTACGGTTGGTATAATGGTTGCACATCTCAGGCGTAGCAAGGTCTTTTGCGATTGCAACGGCAAAATCACGGCACGATCCATAACCGCATGCCCCACAACCCATATCGTCCCTTCCATCCTGCCGGAGTTCAACTAATATTTGCTGTACTTTTTCTTCCGTGGGATAAAGGCGCTGGTCGTTGTTTTGAAATTTGCGGGTGAAATCAAGATGGCTGTATTCTTCAAGTTCCTTTTCCCACTCGTCGTGCTTGAATTTCTTAAGCCTTTTTTTTGCATAGGACTTAACAGTAGCCCGGCGGATATATTTTTTGCCGTTTTTGCTCGTCCCCGGTCCCATGAGGAATTCGGTATAGAAAATGTTAAAGTGGGAGTTGATGATATCGCCCTCGTCCTGAAACTGCCTTAGTGAGGCCTTCATTTCGCGTTCACCCTCAACTGTAGTGATGTTTCCGGTAAGTAGGTCTTCATCGAGACCCGCAACTTGCAGTATTCCATTGGCAATGGGAAACAAGGCACCTGTAAACCCGTAGGGAGGATCGAAATCGCTGAATTCCAACTGCTTTTCGTCAATGTTGTACTCTGAAAACAATTCCCTCAGTTCCAGGAAAGTAAGGGACGAATTTATCTTCCCGTCTTCATCGCCCATTTCCGATTCGTTTTTGCTGGCAATTACCGGTCCGATATAAACGGTTTTAGAATCATTTCCGTATTTGCTGCGCACAACTTTAGCGGTAGCCACTGCGGGAGAAACAAGGGGGGCAAGGTTGGGAATAAGCTCGGGCTGGAATTTCTCGATATATCCGATAACAACCGGACAGTTAGCCATAATATAGTATTTCCCTTTGAAATCCTTGAAAAGCTGGGAATATTCTTTTGCAATTAAATCCACCCCAAAGGATACTTCGCAGACGTGACTAAAGCCGAGCGATCTTATCATTTGTACGAATTTCCGATAATCCACTACATCTGGAAACTCTCCGGAAATCGAGGGGTCTACCAACGCAATAACCGAAGCTCCCGATTTTATCATTGCCATTGTCTCCTCTTTGGAGTCGCGATACATTATGGCTTCGGGCGAACATACCTGTATGCAGCTTCCACAGCCAATGCAACGGTTTGGCATAATCTTGGGGACAGCCTGATCCGATCTGACCTGGATAGCGTTTACCGGGCAAGCTCTGACACAGGCGTAGCAGAGTTTGCATTTATGATCGATTATTTCTACAAGGGGCTTCAATGAGTGCGGTTTGTTTTATAAATTAGAGGTCCATTTATCTTTTATTCACTCCTAAGTTGAATTCTTTATCCAAAATCTCTTTAAGGTTTTCCTGAGAAACCTGCTCATAGAATGTTTCCCCGATTTTAAGCACAGGACCCTTATTGCATTTTCCAAAACAATGATTTCCCCTGAACTTAACTCTTCCTTCCAGCTGGTTATCTTTGATATACTGTTGAATTGTCTCGAGAATTTTTTTGTTGCCTCTCGCGAAACAGGAACTCCCCAGGCAAATGACCAATTCGGTTATTGTGTTCATGAACTAGCAAAAACAATTTATTCGGAACAAATTTACCAAAAAAAATAGAATACCCTTAAAACCGCAGGTTTCAATTCGGTAAATGTTGTAATTATTTATGGTATTAAAAACCGCGAGATCGCAGAAAAACTAAACATCTCTTCTACAATGGTTGAAAAGCATCTGGCAAAGGGGATGAGCATTCATATGTTTTACAATTACTGTTATTGTAATAACATTGTTCATGAAATAACAATAGAATTATTATATTTGCCTGAAGCTCTTTACATGAAGGTTTTAATCTTCGCTTTTTATGAGTTGATTTTGGATCCTCTCTTCCCTTTCCCGCGCGCGGAACATAGAGATATTGCGGTTGCGCAGTAGTATGTCGCGACATTTGGGTGGAAGGAAGGCTAATGTGTTAATCCCCCTGGAATGGAAAAATTAGATAATCTGTTAAAGAAATTCCCTGACTTGAGCAGGGATAACCTCATTCCGATTCTGCAAGCTACCCAGGACGAGTATGGTTATCTTTCGGAAGAATCAATAAAAAAAATAGCTCTTGCCCTCAAGTTGCCTGCAAGCAAAGTCTATGGCTTGTCGACATTTTACAACCAGTTCCGGTTTTCACCTCCAGGGAAGTTCCATATAAGGGTTTGTCACGGAACAACTTGTCATATGAACAATGCGGGGCTCTTCCTAAAAGAGATTCATAAAATTATTGGAATAGGGGATGGGGAAACCAGCAGAGATGGCTTATTCAGTCTGGAAGTGCTATCATGCATCGGTGCTTGTGGCCAGGCTCCGGTTATTTCAATCAACGGGAAGTTCTACGATCGTCTCACAAAGGAAAAACTAAAGTCAGTACTTCTCACCTATAGAAATATGGAGGTTGTCTGATGGAAGAGATTATAATAAATAACGAAACGGATGTGTTTCTGATGCAGGTTGTTCATCTCGACAAAGTAGAATACACACATTCCATGGAAAGCCGTCTCGAATACCTCCGACACGACAAGGTTGGACGTCCCTTGATTTTGGTTTCAATGGGAACATCTTCCCTGGTTGCTGGATCTGAAGCTACTTATACGCGGATTTGTCAGTATTCCGAGGAAAGGAATCTTGATGCCGAAATAATGCAATCAGGTAGCTTCGGAATGTCTATGGCTGAGCCTATAGTTAGTATTCAAATGCCAGGAAGAACCAGGCTGTTGTTTTCAAATATTACAGAAGACAGGGTTGGTTCTCTACTGGATGATGTTTTTCATAATACGATTCCTACGGAATTTTGTATTGGCCAACTCAGAAACGATAAGCATGAAGGATATAGGGATACTTTATTCCTTGATGAAACTGCCTTTATGAAATTGCAGAAACGTGTGGTCCTTAAAAACATCGGAATAATTAACCCGGAATCCATTGAGGAGTATATTGCGCGAGGAGGCTTCAAAGCCTTTGTTAAAACCATAAAGCATTATTCATCTGAGGAGATTTGTGATTTGGTTGAGATCAGCGGACTTCGAGGTCGTTCAGGAAGTGGCTACCCTACAGGGAAAAAGTGGAAAATCGCTCACCATACTCCTTCTGACCAGAAATTCCTTATATGCAATGCTGAAGAGAGTGATCCCGGTGCATTTATGGACAGGGCCATCATGGAAGGGGATCCCTTTCTGCTGATTGAGGGGATGGCGATTGCAGCCTATGGAATAAACGCAACAAAGGGTATAATTTATATCAGAACGGAATACTATCAATCTATTGAACGGCTCGAGCATGCAATTGCAAGGGCGCGGGAGATTGGAATCTTGGGACACAATATCCTGGGAAGCGGGTTCAATTTCGATATTATATTGAGGAAAGGCCCGGGAGCTTTTGTTTGCGGAGAAGAGACAGCTCTCATCAATTCGCTGGAAGGCAAGAGAGGAATGCCTCAGTCCAAACCTCCTTATCCTGCTACCTCTGGCTTACATCGCAAACCTACTATAATCAATAATGTTGAAACCTTATCCAACATACCGGCGATAATCGGTAAAGGGCCTGACTGGTTCAATTCCATTGGGGTCCTAAACAATGCGGGCACAAAAGTTTTCGCTATTTCTGGGAACATAAAGTTTCCAGGTCTAATTGAGGTGCCTTTCGGGATAAGTCTCAGGTCAATTGTTTTTGATATTGCCGCAGGACCGCCAGAGGGCAAGAAATTTAAAGGTATTCATATGGGAGGCCCGGCTGGAAGTGTTATTCCCGTTAGTCTCCTCGATACTCCACTCACTTTTGAAAGCATTAAGGAAGTTGGCTCAGGAATAGGAAGTGGAGGAATAATTGCCATGGATGAAGATACCTGCATACTTGATATGGTAAAATACTTCATGGATTTCATGCAGAGGCAAAGTTGCGGAAAGTGTATCCCTTGCAGGGAAGGCACCCGGAGGATGACTGAGATTCTGGAAAGCATTACCCGAAAGCCTGTTAATGACAATGGGCATACTACTCTTGAGCGCTTTAAGGGGGTGATGCAATTGGAAAGTCTTGCAGCAGTTATGAAAGACACTTCTCTTTGCGGACTTGGCCAGTCGGCACCAAATCCTGTTCTCAGCACACTCCGCCATTTCCGTGAAGAATATGAAGAGCATATTTTCGATCGGAAATGCCGATCGAACCGGTGTACCGAACTTAGAACCTATTTTATTGATGTCGAGCTGTGCACGGGCTGTTCTCTATGTGCCAAAAAGTGTCCTTCCGACGCTATTTTTGGAACCCCCCGCCACCCATATTTTGTTGTGGAAGAAAAATGCATTGGATGCGGATTGTGTTACGAATCCTGCAAATTCAGCGCTATTCATTATAAATAAGAAGTATGGTCTTTACTATTGAAGTCAACAACAGGCCCATTCAGGCAAGAAAGGGAGAAACCATCCTTTCCGCTTTGCGCAGAAACGGCATCCAGGTGCCAACCTTGTGCAATATGAAGGACTATACCCCAACCGGGGCATGCAGGATGTGCGTGGTTGAGATCGAGGGCAGGGAAAATCTCACGCCTTCCTGCTCTTTTCAGGTTGAAGACTGGATGAAGATCAATACTCATTCCCCAAGAGTCCTTGCCGCTCGCAAAACGATAGTCGAGCTCCTGTTGTCGAATCATCCTGATGATTGCTTGTATTGCGAACGGAACGGGAACTGCGAATTACAGCTCCTTGCAGAGAACCTAAATATCAGGGAAAGGCGAATCCCCGGAAAAAAAAGTGCCTATAAAAATGACAAATCCAGCCCGGCAATTGTCCGAGATCCTGCAAAATGCATATTGTGCGGGCGATGCGTAAGGGTTTGTGAAGATTCCCAGGCGGTTGCATGCCTCGATTTCACTCACCGGGGAAGTGAGTTGATTATTGCCACCGCAATGTCGAAACCACTAAATTTTTCGAATTGTATTAATTGCGGACAATGCGTAATTGTTTGCCCAACCGGAGCCCTTACTGAGAAAATCCAGTTTGAGGAAATCTCGAATGCCCTTCATGACCCTGAAAAAATCCTTGTTGCCCAATATTCGCCTTCAATATCCGTTTCTTTGGCAGAAGAATTCGGTCTCAAAGGAAACCGCGATATTAATGGTATTATTAATGCTGCCCTCCGAAAGATAGGCTTTAATAAAGTTTATGAATCGTCCTTTGCTGCAGATGTCAACATACTTGAGATGGCCGAGGAGTTTCTCAGGAGACAGTCAAAGGGCGAGCAATTGCCCATGATTACTGGCGATTGCCCTGCCTGGGTCAAATATGCTGAACAGTATACTCCTGATATATTGCCGCTTCTGACAAGCGTTAAGTCGCCCCAGCAAATTACGGGAACCCTTATAAAGACATGGATCTCGGAAAAAGAAAAAATCAACCCCGCTGCTATTTTCTCGGTGTCGATAATGCCCTGCACGGCTAAGAAATTTGAAGGGCAAAGGGTGGAGATGACCCGAAAAGGGATTTCCGATATCGATACGGTTTTAACCACAAGGGAGCTGGCAAGGCTGATCAGATTGCACGGGATCGACATTGACCTTCTTGAACCAGAGCCCTCGGATGACCCGATGGGGGGAATAAGTTCATCCGGTAAATTGTTCGGCGTAAGCGGAGGTGTCATGGAATCGCTGTTGCGAACGATTTTCTATAAACATTCGGGAAATGAATTGGATGAAACCAAACTGCCCAAACTACGAAGTTTCAAGCCGATCAGAGAAGCGCAACTAAAGCTCGGAACTGCGGAAATCAGTGTGGTTGCGGTAAGCGGTATGAATCATGCCGTAAAGGTCCTGGAGGAAGTGAGAAGTAAGAAAAAGCACTACGATATAATCGAGATTATGGCTTGTCCGGGAGGTTGTGTGGCAGGGGGCGGGCAGCCCATCACCAAGGATGAGAACGCCATAAAAAACAGAATCAAAGCGCTTTACGATATTGACAATAAGGAGCGTATAAAAACGGCGCACAAAAACCCGCAAGTTATTGCCTTGTATGAGGATTTTCTTTCAGAACCAATGAGCAAGAAAAGTATTGAACTTCTTCATACAACATTCACTCCTAGAGAAGTTATTCTATAGTAATATGACGGGATTCACTGAATATAATCTGGTTTACACCATCAAAGACCGATGCAGGGTTTGTTATACCTGCGTCAGGGAATGCCCGGTTAAAGCCATAAAAATTGTGAATGGGCAGGCGGAGATTATTCCTGAGCGCTGCATTGCTTGCGGAAACTGCACCCGGGTCTGCAGCCAGGGCGCTAAGGCTTATTACGATTCTACTGCCCGGATTGTAGAGATGCTCGATTCAGGTGAAGTCATATATGCTTTGATTGCCCCAAGTTTTGTCGCTGAATTTGCCGAATTCAACGATTACAGGAAACTGATTGGCATGCTCAGGAAACTTGGTTTCGCCGGGGTTTACGAGGTTGCCTTTGGTGCCGACCTTGTAGCTGCTGAATACCGGAAGGTGGTCCAGAATAAGGACATCCGGGGAGTGATATCTTCCGATTGTCCAGCAATCGTGACCTTCATCGAAAAGTACCAGCCCGAACTTATCGGCAACCTTGCACCAATCGTATCTCCAATGATTGCCATGGCAAGGTTTCTCAGACATACAAAGAAAAACAAGTTCCGTATGGTGTTTATCGGTCCATGTATTGCGAAAAAGGCGGAAACCGATGAGCTGGACGAGCAGATAACATTTACGGAACTGAGGAAATTGTTTGAATTGCGTGGAGTGGATGCAGGCCATGATTTCCGTTCTGAATTTGACTTACCGGTTGGAGGTAAGGGGGCAATTTTCCCCATAAGCAGGGGGATGCTGCAGACGGTTAAGCTCCCCGACGATGATCTGGAAGGTCATGTTATTGTTGCCGAGGGAAGGGAAAATTTCCAGGAAGCCATTCGTGAATATAAACTTGGGGCCATAGCATCCGAGCATTTGGAATTGTTGTGTTGCGAGGGTTGCATCATGGGCCCGGGAACATCAAAAAACGGTAAGAAATTCAGCCGCAGGGCAAGAGTGCTCGATTACCTGAGATCCAAAATGGAAGGTTTCGACGAAGAGAGCTGGCATAAAGCTATGGAGGAAGGGGCTGCTGTAGATCTCTCCCAGAACTTTAATGCGGACGATCAGCGTATGCATGACCCATCGGAAAAGGACATACGTGAGGTGCTAAAAACAATGAACAAGTTTAAGGAGGAAGACCACCTGAACTGCGGCGCCTGCGGATACGATACCTGCCGCAATCATGCCATTGCCATCATCAAGGGTTTGGCCGAAAACGAGATGTGTCTTCCCAATTCTATCGATAAACTTCATAAATCGATAAATGAACTTGCTGTTTCAAACGAGAAACTTTTCAGCGTTCAACAAACTCTCAAACAGACCGAGAAACTTGCTCATATGGGGCAGCTTTCGGCAGGCATTGCCCATGAACTGAACAATCCGCTTGGGGTAGTGATCATGTATACAAACATCCTTTTGGATGAGACTGAAGCCGATTCGCCCCTGAAAACCGACCTGAAACTAATTGTTGAACAAGCCCAAAGATGCAAAACCATTGTTGGAGGACTTCTGAATTTTGCCAGGAAAAATCAGGTAAGTAAAACGGAGACCGATCTGAATGAGCTCATCAAAACTTCGCTTTCATCAGTTCTGATCCCGAAGAATGTCGTAATTGATCTTGATTCCAGATTGAAGGATAGCTTTGCCGATATTGATAAGGAACAGATGGTTCAGGTAATTACAAACCTCTTAAAAAACGCTTTCGAAGCAATGCACAGGGGAGGCAACATTACCATAGGCCTTGATGAGACGGATCATGATGTTGTTATTAAGGTCGCCGACAACGGATCAGGGATCAATAGCGAGGATTTGCAAAAGGTATTCGAGCCTTTTTTTACTACCAAAGGGATTGGCAAGGGAACAGGATTGGGATTAGCAACTGCTTATGGGGTGGTTAAAATGCACAAGGGAAATATTAAGGTTGAATCGAATGATAATCCGACTCAGGGACCTACCGGTACCTGTTTTACAATAACTTTGCCCAGAAGAAGTATAACATAAGTATCAGAAAATGAGTATAGAAGGAAAAACAATTCTTATAGTGGATGATGATTACGATTATTTGTTCCAGTTGAAATTCCAGCTGGAGCAATGGGGCTGCAAAGTAGTCACAGCCGAAAGCCAGAGAGAAGCTGAAGAGCTGCTCCATACCCTCAAGCCCGATCTTGCCATACTCGATTTAATGATGGAAAATGAAGATAGCGGGTTCGTTTTAAGCTACAAGATGAAGAAAAAATACCCGGATGTTCCCATAATTATTTCAACTGCAGTATCTTCCGAGACCGGTATGAGTTTTAACCGGTATTCAGAGGAAGACAAAAACTGGATCAAAGCAGATACCTACCTCGAAAAGGGAATTCGACCCGAGCATCTTAAAAATGAACTTGAAAAACTAATACCATAAGCAATGGAGGCACTCAAAGTTCTTGTGGTGGATGATGAAGCGGGTATCCGCTCAGGAGTTACCCGAATTCTCAGCAAGCATGTGGTTAGTTACCCCTTTATGGATGAAGATTGCAATTTCGTTTGTTTTGAGGCTGCAAGCGGTGAAGAAGGTATTACTATTATAGATGCCGAAATGCCCGACATTGTGCTTCTCGACAATAAGCTTCCAGGAATCAAAGGATTGGAGGTGCTCGAGTACATCCGCCAGAAAAATTACAATATCATGGTGGCTATGATTACCTCTTATGCATCCCTCGAAATAGCTCTTAAAGCAACCAGCGATGGGGCATACGATTTTATCCCCAAACCCTTTACCCCGCAGGAATTAAAATCTTCAATCGACAATATTACGAAGCAACTGTTTCTAAGGCGGATATCCAGCAAGATGAAACAAGAAGGAAAAAAAATAAGATACCAGTTCCTGTCTGTTTTATCCCATGAGTTGAAAGCTCCTTTGAATGCCATCGAGGGTTATCTGAATATTATGAAGGAAAAGCAGGCAGGAATCGATATTACAGCCTACGATAGTATGATTGAACGCGCCCTGGAACGGGTGGAGGGAATGCGCAACCTGACAATGGATCTTCTTGATTTCACCAAAATCCGACTCGACAACCGCAGGGATAAAGTAAAAATGGTAAACCTGAGGCAAACGGCCAAAATGTCGGTTAGCACAGTAAAACCCTATGCCATTCAAAAAAACATAAGTATAAAACTTGAAGCAGACGACAAAATCGAGTTTGAGGCTGATCCCTATGACATGGAAATTATTTTTAACAATTTGCTCTCCAATGCTGTTAAGTACAATCGGGATAACGGAATCGTTACGGTCGGAATTTCCAAAGAAAAAGATGGAATTGTTATTCTGGTCAGCGATAATGGTATTGGAATGACAGAAGAGGAGGCTTCCCAACTTTTCAAGGAATTTGTGAGGATCAGGAACGACAAAACGAAAAACATCAGCGGAAGTGGTTTAGGGCTCTCAATTGTCAGAAAAATAACCGATATTTATCACGGGAAAATTAGTGTAACAAGCAAGCCGGATGAAGGAACTACATTCAGAGTAGAGCTTCCGGTATAGAGTTATTCACCTTCCTTTGATTATTAACCAAAGCCAAGATGAAAATGATGAAACTTCCTGAAAAAACAGTTGAGCGGCTAAGCATTTATCGCAGAACTTTACTCGACTGTCTCGCTCAAGGTAAAACCCATATCTTTTCTCACGAATTGGCTAATCTGCATAATATCACAGCAGTTCAGGTGAGAAGGGATATTATGTTCATTGGATACAGCAGCATGCAGCGTAAAGGCTATGATGTAAAAGAACTCATTGATGTTATCGGTGGAATAATCGATTCTGAAGCCCGGCAAAATGTTGCAATTATCGGTATTGGTAACCTGGGGCGCGCCATAACTACCTATTTTATGGGGAAGCGCTCAAAACTGAATATTGTTGCAGCTTTTGATCTTGATCCCAATAAGATCGACCGCATGGTATCCGGAGTAAAATGTTATTCTATGCAAAATATTGAGGAGGTGGTTAAGGAAAAGGACATCTCCATTGCAATTCTAACCGTTCCTGCCGACAGTGCCGCGGGAACAACGGAACGACTCGTTCAGGCAGGGATTCGCGGAATCCTTAACTTCACTACTGTGCCATTGAACGTTCCTTCAAGCGTGCACCTCGAAGAGTACGATATGATTACATCCCTCGAAAAGGTAGCTTATTTTGTAAAAAAACAAGCTGGATAAAGAAAGTTTGAAAAGACAGCAGGATACTTCTAAGGTGTGAACCAGAAAAATATAGCTTTATGATCTTCGCGAGCTCTTTTTTTACTAATTTCGCCTGTCTTTTGAAACCGCTTGTTCATGAAAATTCACTATAGCCTTGAAGATCTGAAGGGAATCAAAAATCCGGTTGTCACTACGGGAAGCTTTGACGGGGTTCATGTAGGGCACAAAGCAATAATAAGGAGACTGAAAAAGCTGGCCAGGGACATTAGCGGGGAAACTGTTCTTATTACCTTTGATCCCCATCCCCGCAGGGTTTTGTATCCCGATGCCGAAGGAAAAGATCTTCTTATGATCCTCTCTCAAAAAGAGAAAATTGAGCTGATGGAAAAAACAGGTCTCGACCATCTGATGATTATCAGGTTTACGAAAGAATTCTCACAAATTTCATCCAGCGATTTTATCGAAAACATACTTGTGGGGATGCTTCATGCGAAAATTGTGGTAGTTGGTTTTAACCACCAATTCGGTCATCGTAGAGAAGGTGATTTTGAATACTTGTATAAGTTAAGCAGAACCCATGCCTTCGATGTGGAGGAGATCCCGGAACAGGATATCCAGAATGAAAGCGTGAGCTCCACAAAAATCCGAACCGCCCTGCTGCAGGGAAACATACAGCGGGCTAATGCATACCTCGATCACTACTATATCGTTAAAGGAACTCCTCTTTTTTTATCGCAAAGAACCATGGATTTTGAACGGGATGTTTTTTCCCTTTTTATCGAGGAAAAAGTAAAACTGATTCCCCCCGATGGGGTTTATGCAGTGAGTATTACATGTGATGACTGGACCAGCAAAGGTTTGCTGAGTATTAGCAACTGGGGATTAAAAAACAATTTTCTGAGCGACGAGATACAGATCGAAATTCTCCCTCTGGAAGAAGGCTGCCCTGTTGAAAAAAGGGAAGTTACCGTATGTTTTCACAAAAGGATCCGTGATGCCAGCGAGCGATCCGATAATGCTTTTGTAAAAGCTAAGCTGGAAAAGGATATCGGAGAAATTTCGGATCTGATTTATTAATTATTGGATTCTTCGGAAAAAGTTCTCATCAAAAGGATTTATCCATAAGAAGTTCAAAGGAATTTCAGGATAAGCTTCGCTAAATATTTTGTATTTTTCCGGTTTGACAGTATTCATATCGAATTTTGCTTCATAAGCAGTCGGTGTAGAGATATCGGGTAATACAAAGTCGACTTCATTACCTCCCACCATCCGCCAATACCTGATTTCATCGATGCTGTAAACATCCAATAACATTCTGAACACCATATTTTCCCATAGTTCGCCCTTGTCTGTTCGCACAGGAAGTGCCTGAAAATTATTGATAAGACAATTCCTTAAGCCTGTGTCGAGCAAAAATACCTTTGGCATCTTGACTAATTCTTTCTTTAAGCTTTTTGAGAAAGGTCTTATCAGAGCAACATGAAAGCATTTCTGCATTATGTTTAAATAGCTATTCACAGTTTCACTGCGTATCCGCAAACTCCGCGATAATTCATGAACATTAACCAGGTTCCCGGATTGTGATGCCAACAACCTGAAGAGATTATAAAAAGTGGTTTCATTTAAAACACCCGATTCCAGAATATCCCTTTTAATGAATGAATCCCTGATTTCTTTTAATCGATTGATTTTTTCCTGTTTATCCGGTTCTGTAATTATTGCGGGATAACCTCCATATACCATATAGTTTTCCCAATCATTTCTTAAATAGTCAATTTTAATACTTTTCAGTTCTTTGTTCTGCCGGATATTCTGCAGCTCTTCTGCAAGGTCTGCTTTGCCTGACAATTTCAGATATTCATTAAAAGAACAGGTGAGCAAATGAAATATCTTTTTTCTGCCGGCAAGTGAGTCCCTGAATGCATCATCTATATAAAATGCACTGCTCCCGGTTGCAACAATTTTTATTTTGTCTGCATGTTCATCAAACAGAAGCTTTAGAAAATTTGAAGCATCATCCAGGTATTGAACCTCATCCACTAAAGCCACGATTCTTTTTTCGGACTCCGGAAGAAATTTCAGAATATTCAGGGGATTTTGATTAAACTCGGCAAGGAATGACTTGTTTTCCAGATTAAAAAATAAAACTGGAATGTTTTCTTGCCTGCAATAAGCCTCAAGTTGCCTGAGCAAGGTGGATTTTCCGGTTTGTCGCGCACCTGTAATAATACTGAACTCTTTTTTATCCAGATGAGACATAAGGTTCCCGAATAATGCTCGCTGTTCCATTGCGGATTTTTGTTCAAAAGTATAAAATATCAGAGAATTATCCTACGGAATAGTGAAATTATCGGATAATTACACTATAGCAATAGTAAAAATATCGGATAATTATACTATAGCAATAGTAAAAATATCGGATAATTACACTATAGCAATAGTAAAAATATCGGAATTAATAATAAGATTGACAATTGCTTTTATTCTCCATTCAGCTTTTCCAGCAAAACAGACCTGAGTTTATCCTTCTTGTTTTGGTCTTCGGGTATGAGAAATTGGTCGGTGATCCTTACAGGGGGATTGCTGAATAAAAACAACTGATGACTGATTTGCAATGCCTCGTCCACGTCATGAGTAACGAAAATGACAGTTCTTTTGTCTTTCTCCCAAAGCTTGAAAAACTGTTCTATAAGATTGTACTTTAGTTTGTAATCAAGTGCCTTAAAGGGCTCATCCATGAGAATGATATCCGAATCATAGGAGAATGCGCGTGCCAACGAAACCCTTTGTTTCATTCCCCCGCTAAGGGCAGAAGGGTAATAATCCCCGAATTTACCGAGTTGCACCAACGAAATATACTCATCAATCCGCTGCTGGAGTTCTTCGTTTCCCATTCGTTCCCTTAGCACAAAGGCGATATTCTCTTTTACGGTTTTCCATGGTAGTAGCCTGGGCTCCTGAAAAACATAAGAAAGTCGAAGATCCGAAAAGTCGTCACGAATACCCGAATCAGGGGAAACAGAGCCACTGATGATGTTGAGGAGTGTGGTTTTCCCACATCCCGATGGACCCAGAATGCAGTTTATACTTCCCCCTTTAAGAGAAACAGAAAAGGAATTGAATATTTCCAATCCCCCATAAGCCTTATTTATGTTTTTTAGTTCCAGATTCATTTCCAGCGAACGAGTTTTTTTTCAGCCCTTCTGACAATAAATTCAAAAAGCGAACTTACCAGGATTGCAATAAGTGTCCATGCAATCAGTTCGCTGACCTGCAAAAATATTTGCGCATTCTGCATTTGCGTCCCTACGCCAAACCTCGGTTGGGCAAGCACTTCGCCAATAATGATGGCTCTCCATCCGAAGCCCAGGGCATTGGATATCCCGCTGGTAAGAAACGGGGATATGGATGGGAGGTAAATTCCTGTTATAATACGTCTGCGCTTAATGCGATATGTAGTGCCCATTTCCACAAGATCTTTATCCACATTCCTGATCCCGTCGATAATATTGGTGCAGATAATTGGGAACATGGTCAGGACTGCAATAAAAACAGGAACCATCTCGTTTCCAAGCCAGATTATAGCTAGCAGAATCAGGGAAATTACAGGTGTGGAGCGAAAGGTTACCAGCAGGGGATTGAAAACCAGTCGGAATGTAGCATTCATCCCGGCAGGAACTCCAACCAGAATTGCCAGCACCAGCGAAATTGCAAAACCCAGCATTCCTCTGCCGATTGTGGTTAGAAGCGATGGCCAGAACGACTCCCTCGAAATAATATCTGCAACAGCCATCAAGGTTTTCTCGGGGGAGGGGATAAGCTGGTCCGATGCAGTCCAAAGACTGATCAGCTTCCACAGAACGAAAAGAAGTGCGACAGCCGAAAAACTAATGAGCCTGTTTTTTGTAATAAAATTCTTCATCGGGCATTTTTCCACCAATAATTAGGGGATTAAAGGTATAAAAGACTTTTAAATATTCCTGTATTCCTGATTTTTCCTGAATGATAGAGCCGAATTTCAGGTTGCTCCGTGGTATGGAAGCAACTGCAAGGGCAGAATCGGGCAGAACATCATGTTTTTTTATCAATGCCGCAGCTTCGGAGGGGTTTTTGTTAACCCAATCAATCGACACCTCAAGTATTTTCAAATACTCTTCAACCAACTGCGGATGTGTTGTCAAAAAATCTTTTTTCACCAACAAAGCGGTTTGCGCCAAGGGGATGCTGTCGCCAAAATGCTTTTCCCATTCTTTGTTAAGATCCATCAATGGCTTTACTTTGGGGTTTTTCTTTTCAACAAGACTGACCATTGGTTCCGAAATAACTCCCAGCGGCGACAATTCCGAAGCAATGGCGTTGGCAAGTTCGATATGCCCGGGAAATGAATAGTCCAGGTCAAAATCATTTTCGGGATCCAACCCGTTTGCTTTTGCCAAAAACCTGAAAAGCACATCCGGAGTATTTCCTTTGGCCATCAGGGAAATCCTGTGTCCTTTGAGATTTTCCCAGGAATGGCAACTGGTGTCGCTGCCAAAAAGGTACAACGTTCCCCATACCGGTATAGTTGCCAGAATGTAATCCTGTCCTTTATTGTAGAGCAGTGCAGCCATCGTTGTTGGAACCACTGCGAAATCGGGCGTTCCTTCCATAATCATTGCCTTGACCTGATTCGGTTCGTTTCTGATCTCAAAAACAGTGGTGTATCCTGCTCCTAAAGAAGGTTTGTGCTCAATCATACTTATCATTGCCATGGCCGATGGGCCCTTGAGTGTGGCAGTGAGAATTGTTTTTTTTTCTTTCCCGGGGGATTGGCACGAAGCAGATAAAAACAGCGTGAAAACAATCAGGAACTTTAGAAATTTCATTATTATTTATTGTTAATGGTTCGAAGGAACCCACATGAGATTGATTTTAAGCTTCTTAAAATGTTTTATCCGGTATTCCCCATGGCATTGGCAATCGCGTTAATACTTTTCAGCAGATTAATAAGATTTTCCGGATTGTTTGCGGAATCATTCGCCCTCCATTCACTGAGTAGTTTAATCTGGTTGATGTGAAGGTTTTCAAGCGCGTCGGCACGCATAAGTGTTGAGTAATAGTGATTGGAACGCCGCTCTTCCAGGGGCCGGAGTATTAACGTAGACATCATCTCTCGGGTGAGTTTAAGTTCCGATAGTATTTTACCCAATATGATTTCTTTTATCTGTGGGTCATCAACCAGACCGGAATATAAGTTTATAATGTGTTCATCGGTGGCAGCCAGGCTGGTGTCAATATTTGTAAGAACGTAACGCACAAAGGGGTCTGAATGGAGCAGTTCGCGCAAGCGTAGAAACTTGTCCTCATAATTTTTCTGAAGATACTGAAGTGTTGAGCCGACACCGTACCAACTGGTGAGGTTGAAGCGGCTCTGACTCCAGCTGAATACCCAGGGAATTGCTCTGAGGTCGGAAAGGCTGTTCTTCCCTGTTCTGCGGGAGGGTCTGCTACCGATTCGACTCGATTCGATCGCGTCAATAGGAGTGGCCTTTGCTAGAAAACCTATAAACCCGGGGTCGTGAATGAGATTTTTGTAGTGCTTAAGGCTTTCTTTCGACATAATTTCGAAAATGTCGCTCAACTCCTTGTCGTCGGTTCTGTTTTTTCTATGAAGAAGCGTAAGAGATGTGACTCCTGCCATAAGTAATTCCAGGTTGTAAGCGGCGTTTGTTTTGTTTGCATATTTTCGCTCAATCGTTTCGCCTTGTTCGGTGAGCTTCACATCACCATTCAGAGAACCTTCCGGCAGACTCTTGAGAAACCAGTGTGTAGGCCCTGCGCCCCGGCTTATAGTTCCTCCTTTTCCATGAAAAAACCGGATTTTCACGCCGTGTTTTTCACCCATCTCAACAATTCGTTTCTGGGCCTTATAAAGGTTCCACGCGCTGGAGATAATCCCTCCGTCTTTGTTGCTGTCGCTGTAACCAACCATCACCTCTTGAATTGGAAAAGGTTTGTTATAAAGCTTTTGCTGGTACTGTAACGAATTCCTGACTATCGGGTGGGATAGGTAACGATCGATAATACCGGGGCTGTTTTCCAGATCATCAATAGTCTCGAAGAGCGGAACCACATGAAGCTTTCCGGCAAGCCCTCCAGCAGTGATTTCTGTCAAACCGCCCTCTCTCATGAGCAAATAAACCATCAGAAGATCAGAAACCGATCGTGTCATGCTAACTATCAACGATCCAATTGCCTCCACAGAAGTCTTTTCGATATGCTGCTGAATCACAAGATAGGAGCCGATCACGGCCTTTGCCTCATCCTTCAACAGACGGCTATCCCGATTGAAGGGCCGGTTTATCTGAAGCTCGGAGTTAATGAAACCCAGACGTTCTTCCTCGGTCATTTTAAGGTAATCATATTGCTTTAGTCCGGCCAGGC
>JAIFNN010000088.1 GCA_020047715.1 Bacteroidota bacterium
AACGCAAACATCCGCCGGACTCACAGGCTGAGTGGTAATGCTCGGGTCGGGTACAACAACGACCTCAGCAGTGGTGCTTGTTACCGATCCGCAACCGGATCCCGATGCACTGACAATACAATAGTAATAAAGAGTTCCTGCTGCAGCCGTCGGCGGGGTGTAGCTGCTGGTCTGTGCGCCGCTGGCTGTTCCAAGGCTGGTTCCTCCGGAAGTGGAGTTGGTGGTGTTCGAGTACCACTGGTAGGTAAGCGAAGGCGTGCCGTTGATAGCCGAGACGGTAAGGGGGGAGAGCAGGGCACCTGTGCAGACAGCGGCAGGGCTTACGGGCTGAGTGGTAATGCTCGGGTCGGGTACAACAACGACCTCAGCAGTGGTGCTTGTTACCGATCCGCAGCCGGATCCTGATGCACTGACAATGCAATAGTAATAAAGAGTTCCGGCTGTAGCGGTCGGTGGGGTGTAGCTGCTGGTCTGTGCGCCGCTTGCAGCTCCAAGGCTTGTTCCTCCGGTAGTGGAGTTCGTGGTGTTTGAGTACCACTGGTAGGTAAGCGAAGGCGTGCCGTTTGAAGCAGTAATGGTAAGGGCAGGGAGCGTTCCCCCAACGCAGACCTCGGCTGGGGTGAGAGGATGAACTGTGATAACAGGATCAGGGACTACAGTAACTGTGGAGGTTTCGGACAGAGTAGTTGTGTCATTTGCATCGCTTACGCTGACAAGATTGTAAGCAAACGTTCCGGTTGCTTCAGTTGGTACAGTTACGGAAGCATCATTATCAAACAGAGTAGTGGAAATAGTTGCTTCTCCACCTCCATTTATTGTATAGGTAAAAGTATAGGGTAGGGTACCATTCGATCCGGTGAAAGTGATAACCGGGTAGGTTGCGTCCTGACATACAGATATGGTTCCCGAAATTGTTGCGTTCGGCTGTGCAAAAGCATTAACCGATGCGAGTAAAAAACTCCCAGCCAGAAGAACAATTCTAGCGAGATAAATTATGTGAATTATCCCTTTTATTTTCGAGATAAAAGCAGATTTCAAATTAAGAGTCATAACTTAAGTTTGTTGACAATGAATTAAAAACTAAAAAAGAACACAGTAATCCGGACGTAATGAAGAAATTGTTTTTTGATGGGAAAAATCTGCTATTGGCTAAGCTTCGCCTTGTCAGTCACATACAAAGGGCTAACAGAATAAGTATTTACATCATTATTTATAAGCCTGGCAGAATAAAATATCCCATATTATCTGCCGCAAAAAACCTTAATACAATCTTTACATAACAAGTTGAGATTATTGAAAACCTCAGTTATGTTGTGAAGGTTTATAAGTCCAAGGTTAATATTTTCACTTATCCTCTATTCAAAAAGAGCAAAAAACAGTAAAAAGTTGCAGGGAAATTTTATCTTCCTTCGGCAAAAAACAAAACACGAACCGTTTTAAAAATCAGCTTAATATCTTTGGTTAAGGACCAGTTGTCGATATAATTCAGATCCATTTTCATCCAATTATCAAACTTCACAACATTGCGGTCAGGAACGACCTGCCAGGAGCAGGTTATACCGGGTTTTACAGATAACCTTCTCAGCTGCCAGCGCTCGTATTGTTTCACTTCGGCTTCGAGAGGGGGACGTGGGCCTATTAAAGACATCTCCCCCAGTATTACGTTTTGCAATTGGGGCAATTCATCAAGACCTGTTTTTCTAAGGAATTTCCCGATTCTTGTAATCCTTGGATCATTTTTAATTTTAAATACCGGGCCGTCAGATTCATTTTGATTTTTCAGCTCATTAAGTTTTTTCTCAGCATCAACAACCATTGTTCGGAACTTGTAAAGCGTAAACTTTCTTCCACGCAGTCCAATTCGCTCCTGCTTGAAAAATATGGGACCCTTCGAATCGAGCTTAATCATAATTGCGATAAGCAAAAATACCGGCGATAAAATAATCATCCCCATAATCGACACATAATAGTCGCTGATGGTTTTAAACATAAGTGAGTAATGATTAGCCGGGCCATCTACGAGGCGCAGATATTTCGATTCGCTTAAGGTTTTAAACTGAAAATTCTCATGTTCAATTGGTGAGACGGTTGACTGAAGTCTGAATATGATTCCAACCTCATTGCATAAGCTCATCACACTCTTAACCTGCTTCTCGTCAATTTTGTATTTGCTATAGATGATTTCGTCAACCACAATGGTGTCGAGGATTGGCATAAGATCTTCATCTTCAGGGATTATTGCAATTCTGTCACCGTACTTTTTTGATATTAGTTTGGAATTGGTTACAATGCCAAGAATCTTAAAACCCCATTCCTTTTCTTCCATTAACTTAACAATTATCTGATCTGAAAAACCGTCAGCAATTATTAGCACATAATGCAAATTGTAACCGTTAGCCCTGTAAATTTTGAGAAAGCGGTATCCAATGACCTTACCAAACAGAATTATCAGGTAGAAAAAAACGATATAGATTAGTATGAATAAAACAGGGATATTGTTTAACCCAAAAATAAATTTCGATGACAGCACAACGAGTGATAATATCAAGAAAGAACGGCTGCTTTTAAAAATCAGATTCAGATATCTTTGGGTTCTGGGCAATAAAGCCTGCGCATTAATTTTTTCTTTTATGTACCAGGAGATCAAAACAATCAATAACAGGATTAAATATTGCGGTATATCAATAACCAGATTAAGTTCAAGAACCCGGTTAGAAAAAAGAAAAACAATTGGAATAGCAATGATAATGAGGAATACTTCTGCAACAACAAATAATTTTCTTACATAGCCACGGTGCTTATTATTATAATTTTCAATTCTGGTTAGAAGTGATTTCATATATAGTTTTCAATTTTTGAAAAGGAATACGCAAATTTATTTTTAATGTAACAATTTGGATCAAAACAAGAGGATAAAGTTATTAAACTAAAGGAATCAATGTGATGTTTTTTTGAACAGTTTTTGGATGTTTTGATAGACACCATTTTTTTGCATGTCTAATTATCTAAATAAAGGTCCAATAAATTTTTTCTTCCCCAAGACTATTATTTCCAAAAGTTTTTTTAAGTTTTTTCCACCCTGAAATTTATGGGCAAACCAGGACTGTGAGGCGTATTAAGTATCTGTAAAACAAGTGATAAGTGAATTTTTTATTATTGGTGGCCGTAATCAACCAGAAAATACGAGTTTTTGTGAGGTTGATTAAAACTATATTTTTGGGTATCTTTATTTCGTAATTTGCTTTCCATAAAATTTAGTCAGAATGATTCAGAATTTAATTATAAAAGCAACGCCGAAATCTTTGGATGTAACTTGTGTTAGTGGACATATTGAAATAAAAGGCTGCTCGATCATAAATGATCCTAAAGTGTTTTTTAAGCCAATACAAAATTGGGTCGAAAATTACTTGAGAGATCCGAGCAATGTTAATGTCATAAATATGAAAGTCGATTATATCGACTCCGCTTCCACAAAATATATTTTTGAAATACTAAAATCCCTTGAGGTGTTAAACAGTGAAAAAAAGTCAGCTCAGATAAATTGGTATTACGAATCAAATGATCCGGAAATGCTTGAATTAGGGGAAATTTTGGCGGCCAGGGTTAAAATCCCTTTTGAATTTATTCAATTCTGATAGCATTTCGTTTTTTCTTAGCTGCTTGTTTTCGTCGCATTAAGCGTCAATTTTTTTAAAATCCTGTTTTTAAACCGTATTCCTCCTCCACAAAATGAGATAGGCGTATTTTGAAATTCCCCTTAGCAGGCAAGGCTTCACCTTTATCCAGCCACCTTGAAACTTGCCTGAAGCCAGTATCTGTTTTACTGACAAACAAAAGCCAGTTAAGTTTTTAAGATTTTTTTTAATTCCTTAGTAAAAACTATTGACGTTAGTTTTTTTTTGACATACCTTTATCTGAAAGATGCAACCAGCCAAATAACTAAGCCTGTTTTTCTTAAATTCCCTAAAAATTCAAGCTCTGTTGTCTGGGGTATACTATCGATTCTATTTTATGCTGAGCGTAAATGGCATTTTGTTTGTTTACCGGACAACTCAGTTCAACTGGTAAGTGAAATAGGCATTCCCATTGATGTTGGGGCAAAAATGGCTTTTTGCTATATGATTATTATTAATTTTAATACTTTAAATCTATGTCAGGAAAGAAAAAGTATTATGGATTAATCTCGATAATTGTATTTGTCCACTTATTTTTCCCCTGTTGTGTCCCCTTGAATAAAGTTGTGTATTTCAACGATATCGAGGAACTCAAAGAGCCGGGGATTAACCCTAGAACCCAGAAGGTGATTATGCCTTTTGACAAGCTTTACATCAAGGTTTTAAGTATAGATCCGCAAACCAGTCAGATTTTTAATTCCACCGATGAGATGCGCTATGGCGGCACCAACTCCAGTATCATTGGCTACCTCGTTGATGAAGCCGGAAATGTAAATTTCCCATTTGTGGGTGAGATTAATGTAGGAGCCCTTACCACTATCCAAGCTGGGGAAAAAATTCAGAAAGCGCTGAGTGATTATGTTTCAAACATCTCGGTTACGGTAAAATATATTGATAACCAGGTCACGGTTATAGGGGAGGTTCAGCGTCAGGGGGTTTATCCCTTTTCACAAGACAAACTCAATGTATATGAAGCCTTGGGCTTAGGAGGTGGGATTACACGTTTCGGTAACCGGAATAATATTATCCTTGTTAGAAACGAAGGTGACAAAATAATGTACTACCATTTGAACCTTTCTGATTCGAAAATTGGGAGCAAAGACCAATATTATATTTATCCAAATGATGTGATAATTGTTGAGCCATTGCCAGCAATTTCATCCAGTTACTCTAATATTACCTATACCACGGTCCTAAGTTCAATCACAACATTGATTGCTATTCTGCTATTTACGGGAGTTAGATTTTGAATTAAAACTTTTTTAAAATGGCGAATCTAAATGAATCAGCATCGGATCATTTTATAATAAAAGAATTTCTATTGAAGATTTTTTCCAATAAACATTTTTATGTCTTGAGTTTATTGGCTTGTCTTTCAGTGGCTTTTATGATAAACAGGTTTTCACGGACAGTTTATGAGGTGAACTCAATAATCGGCCCGGTGGATTTTGGTCGTAATTCAATGCTGGCCGGGTCAAACGATCTATTCGGCGGTTTTGGTGCGTTTGGAGAGTCAAGGAATCTGGAGAACGACATGACCAGCCTCAATTCGTTCAGTCTGGTTGCATTAACCCTGAACCATCTCGATCTGGAAGTTGGTTATTTCAGGGAACGGAACAAGATTTTTGGCAAAAAACAGCAGATTTACCCCGATGCCCCCGTGAAGGTCAGTTTGGACAAATCGCATGTGCAGCCTATCAATGCGAAGTTCTATATAAGCGTAATCGATGAAAACACTTTCAGGTTAACCATGTCAGAAGAGGACATTAGGTTATATAACTATGTTGACAACAAAATTGTGAGCGAGGGCAATTCGTTTAAAATGAACACGATATACAAGTTTAACGAAACCATTTCCAATCCGAGGTTCAAGTTTTCGGTTTCCTTAAACAAAGAAGCATTTGAAGCAAACCAGAAGGAGGACGATTACATTTATTTTGAGTTCTACCATCTCGACGAACTTACCTCCCAATACCTTAGAAATCTGAAGATAGAGCCTGTAAATGTAAAATCATCCCTTATAAAGATTTATTTCCAGGGAGAGAATCTCGATCTCACAATCGACTTTTTGAACCTATATCTTCAAGCCTACTTGAATGACAATCTTTCGAAAAAGAACAAGATTGCAATCAACACCATAAATTTCATTGAATCCCAGATATCCGAAATTTCCGATTCGCTCATTATTTCCGAATCCAAGCTCAAGGATTACCGATCGGCCAACCAGGTTACCGACCTTAGCTATCAGGGTCAGCAGGCGCTGGAACAAATGACGTTGGTTGAAACCGAGCGTTCCACGCTTCAGGTACAGGAGCGGTATTATAATTACATTTTGGACTACTTCAACAAGAATAAGGATATGGCTGGACTTGCACCTCCCTCGGTAGCCAATGTGGTTGACCCGATTATGAACCAGCTCGTACTGGATCTTCTTGCCTTGAATGCCCAAAGATCCAGCATTTTAAGCAATAATGCGGAGAAAAACTTGTTTCTGGGACAAATCGAAAACAAAATTAAGCTGCAGAAGCAGGCGATTATTGAAAACGTAACAAATAACCTGAATACTCTTATCCTTGCTAAAAATGAACTGAACTACCGGGCAGAAAAACTTTCAAACGAAATCGCCAAGTTGCCGAGGACAGAACTTAATATGGTAAGCATGCAAAGAAAGTTCAACCTGAGCGATGCAATTTACACCTTCCTGCTCGAGAAAAGAGCAGAGTCGGCAATAACAATGGCTTCAAACTACCCGGATTATGAAATACTCGAACCCGCGCGCAAAATATCCAGAACAATAGTATCGCCAAAAACAATGACCAATTTGATATTGGCCATCCTTTTTGCCATGGTTCTGCCAACAGTTATTATCATTTTCAAGAGTTTCTTTAACGAAAAAGTCAGCTCTGTTTTTGAAGTCCAACAATTTTCAGGAAGACCTGTAATGGGCATAATTTATAGCAATCTTTACAAAACAGAGACAGTTGTTCCTGATTACCCGGGCTCTTCCATTGCCGAGTCGTTTCGGAATTTGCGCAGTAACTTGTTTATGAGGCTTAAATCCGAGCCGGTAAAGGTGGTTTTAATCACTTCCGCACAACCCCAAGACGGGAAAAGTTTTATTTCATTTAATCTTGCCGCTTCCATTGCAGCAGTTGGATACAAGACCATTATTCTGGATTGCGATTTGCGAAGGCCGACTCTCCATAAAAAAATGAAGAACGGTAACGAGATTGGGCTGTCCAATTATATGGCCGATCATACTTCCGAAAAGGATATCATAAATGATACTTTTGTGCCTAACCTTTCATTTATCCCTGCAGGGCCTTTGATGCCCAATCCCTCGGAATTAATGCAATCCGGAAATCTCGACGAACTGATTAAGTTTTTAAAAAACAAATACGACTATATTATTTTGGATGCAACACCTACCGGAATAGTTGCCGATGCAATCCTTTTGGTGAAATATGCAACACAAATACTTGTTGTGTGCCGCAACAAGTATACAAGAAAAGATTTACTAAACGAAGTTTTGGATTTGTTTGACAACAACAAAATTCAAAATGTTGATGTTGTGTTCAATGATTTGAATTTGAAGAAAAGCCGTTATGGTCGCTATGACAACTATTATAAAAAGGAAAAATGATCAACCAGGCCTATATCTTAAAATGATTTTCAGATGAATGCTTTTGATTATTTCTTCGAAAAAACCTCCCATCTGGATAAAGTGTTTCTTTTGGGAAAGGAATCTGTAACATTTATGGAATTGCACAGGACAGCTCTAATCCTATCTTCCTGGCTGGAAAATAAGATCGGCAGAAATAACCATGTTTTGCTACTTTCGGTCAACAACCTGTTTTTTATTGAGGCCTATCTTGCAATTATTAAGTCGGGCAATATTTGCATCCCCCTTGATCCTAATATTGAAAAAGATAATTTCGATTATATTTTCGGATTGACAAAGCCGGCTATGGTTTTCATTACACGGGATATTGAGCAAAAACTAAGTTGCGATTCAGTTCCGTGCATATCCCCTGAGACTGTTTTTCAAAACCATTTTCGGGTAAACCGATTTAATGATAAAAATTTTTCTGCCGATAACTGTGCTGAGATAATTTTCACCTCGGGCTCAACAGGGAAACCAAAAGGTGTAATGATTTCTCATAAAAACCTTATCGCGAACACGAAGTCAATTGTAGATTATCTCAAGTTGGGCACAAGAGATCGCATGTTGGTGGTTCTGCCTTTTTATTATTGCTACGGCCTTTCACTTTTACATACTCATCTTCGGGCAGGCGGGGCAATCGTTCTCAATAATTCATTTATTTTTCTGGGTAGAGTTATTAAAGATCTTTTGGATTTCAAATGCACCGGTTTTGCCGGTGTCCCAAGCCATTTCCAGATTCTTCTCAGGAAATCGGACTCGTTTAAGCAGACCGTTTTTCCCGACCTTAAATATGTTACCCAGGCGGGAGGCAAGCTGGCTAATATATTTATTGATGAATTTCGGGAAAACCACCCTGACATATCTTTCTTCGTGATGTACGGACAGACCGAAGCCACGGCCAGATTGTCGTATCTTCCGCCGGAACTTTACGAAAGTAAAAAGGGATCAATGGGTAAAGGGATTCCCGGAGTAGAGCTGGAGGTTGTTGATGAAAACGGGGAATGTGTGAATCCGGGTGAGGTTGGGGAAGTTATTGCACGAGGAGATAATATAATGATGGGATATTTTGGAGATACTGAAGGCACTGATAGCGCAATCAGGAATGGATGGTTGTATACGGGGGATGTTGGAACGGTAGACGATGAGGGTTACATTTATTTAACTGCCCGAAAAAAGGAAATCATTAAGGTTAGGGGCAAGCGAATTAGTCCTAAAGAGGTTGAAAGCGTTATCCTTGAAATTCCAGATGTTATTGACTGTTCAATTGAAGGGGTTGAAGATGAAATTGAAGGCGAAATGCTAAAAGCTACGGTAGTCTTAAAGAAATCCTCCAGGAACCTATTAAGCGAGGATTCAATAAGGCGGCATTGTTCAAAGCATTTGGCAATGTACAAAATACCGCGGGTTTACGAAATAAAGGAAGACTTGACAATAAGCGCAACAGGTAAAAAGATCAAGAAAGCCTGAACCGTTTCCAAAAGCAAGGGAAGAATGGTTTTCTAAATGAAGGGGAGTATCTCTCCAAGGTTTGCTATTGCTGCCGATTATACGCTTTCTCAAGGTTTAATTATTTTTGCAACCTGAATTATTTCTCTTTTCTCCAACACAATTAGATAAAGTCCTGGGGAAAATGACGATACCTCAAAAAAAAATGTTTCGTTCTCAACGTTTTTACTGTCAACTAATTCCCCTTTACAATTGTATAAACTTGCTTTTGAGGAAATAGATGCATCTGTTAACGTGATTTCCAAAATATCAGAAGTTACAACTATCGACAGAAATTCGTTTCCAATGCTGTCTACCGCAGGTATGATCTGATTGGATATGGTTAGGTTAAGCGTCCCAAAAATGCCTGATCCATCATTAGCGGTTGCTTTCGCAGTTACAGACCCATTCTGCAGGGCTGTTACCAGGCCGGAACTATTGATTTCAGCCTTTCCTGTATTGTTTGTAATCGACCAGGTAAGTGTTCTGTCGGTTGCGTAGTCGGGCAAAACCTCAGCACTTAATTGTAGCGTTCCGTTTTGAGTATCGATGATGGTATCCCCCCCCGCTGCGGTTACTCTAATAGTAGTAACCAGAGTTCCTTTGTGAATTCTTGCACCAACCTGCCAGGTTCCGTTTTGATCTGTTGTTGTTGGAGATATTCCGGCGACCCAGGTTGCTGTGGTTGATAATCCGGAGGACCATTCTTCGCCAACATTTATCCCGTAATCCAATCTGTTTTTAGGAGCAAGGTTCTCATTGTCAATAAATTGCGGATCAAGAACAACGGAATGAGTATCGTATCCTAACGCTTTCCACTGGGTGAAGGTAAGCGTTCTGTCGTCGATAACAAAAGTTGGCTGACCTACAGTACACCAGTAAAGATTATAGTCGCATTCGAAACCAGCCAAACTGGCGGTTTCAATTTTAATCATGGGAATCTGCGTGGTTGTATAGAAGATGTTGTTAAATACTTTCGAGTCTGTTGATGGTGCGGGTACCGGTCGATCCATATTCTCAGTGATTAGCAGAAAATACCAGCCACTTCCATCGCCATTATAAAATGTATTATTTAGAATCTTCACCCCATTTATCCCTTTAAGTCGAATTGCGAACTTCCCGTTTTTACAAATATTGTAGGCGCAGCCGCCAGATGTGAATGTCATATTGGTACCCTCATTGGTTCCTGATTTGAAAATTACGGCATAAGGCACATTGTTAAGGTAATTGTACTTAATTGTAGAATTGATATTGTACCCTATAAATAAGCCATGAGTAATAACTTTGGGGCCATTTACCCCTTTCCAGTTGAATCTGTTTCCTGTAATTATTTCTCCATCGAGATTGTTATTATTTGAAGTAGGGGCTTCATCCCCGGCCTGCAGCATATATCCATAGGTATTTACGGATGTAATGGAATTGTTCCGATAGAGTAACGAAGTTGGCGCACTTCGAGGTATGTTAACTCCTCCCCACGATCCCGTTTGATTGTTGTTAATGGTTTCTCCTTCTTTTACCAAAACCACTTGAGCCTGCAAAGGGATTGAGTAAATCAGCATAAGTAAAATCAAGAATCTCTTCATTGGACCTAGTTATATATAGTGCGGAAACAGACAATTATTATGCAGTCTATCGACAGAAGCAGTTAAAAAACAGTATACAACATCAATTGTAATGCACAGTTTTCCAATTTATTTTATTTCGAAGTGCTTTTTGATTCTTCGTGTGCATTCGGACTTTGGAAGGTTGTTGGTCTTCACCAATCCGGGATTCTGACGAAAGAGCATTTTAAGAAGATCCGTTTTCATTGAAACAGTTGCAGGGTTTCCGAGAATGACTGAATTATCCGGAAAATGCCCGCGGACAACACTCCCCGCCCCAACAATGCAATTGTTTCCAATAGTGGTGTTTAAAAGAATAATACTGTTATTACCGACAAACACATTGTTACCCAACCTGATTTTGCCGAAAATACCTCCGTCAACCTCTCCGGGAAAGCAATTTACGGATCCATCATGGGTAATGAAAATTGTTCCACTCGCAATTCTTGCATGATCACCGATTTCAACCAGATAAGGTTCGGTTGAAAAATTCACAGTGTGAATCTTGCAGTTTTTTCCAATCTTTACTCCCTGTCTTCGTAAGTAGTTTATCCTTATTTCATCGCTTACTTTGAGAAGAAACAGTTTGTAAAGGCTCTCCAAAGTGTTATAGATAAATCCCATTTGCTAATAGTATTATCTTAAAGTTTTGATTCGTAAGGAAATAGTAATAGGATATTATTCGGCAACATGGCTGATAACATCGATAATAAACCCGGAAAAATGTCGGGCAGCGTTAGCTGAAAACTCAGTGTTAGGGTGAGAATTGTATGGGCCGGCAGAATATTTTTCAAGTAAATACAAACCTCCTTCGGTTTCGTACTTGTAAAAATCCCAAATAAAAATATTGTCGCCTTTTTCATCCCAGTCGTTTAAAATCCAATTATAAAAAGTCCGGGTTCGCAAAGCCTGCTCTTCAGTCATCTGATTCTTATTGAATACCGCCGGCGTCCAAACAATGAATTTAGTATCCGGGAATTCATGCATTTTACTTTTTAAGGCATTGTATTGTACTTTGTAGTTTTCAATGCTCTTTATTTCGGAATCAATATCAGGTGTTCCGGTATCAGGTCCTATTTTGCTTACCGGATAGCAATGTTTGAAGATGATCACGTCGTATTCCTTGGTTAAGATTTCCAAAGTAGGTTCCTCCAAATAGGGCTTGTCGCCTGCGTTTTTTACCCAGATGTTGTAGTAGTCGAAAGGATAATTCTTCCAACCATAAGGAGCCTCTTTGGGGAAGGTGCGTTCAGTGATCTGGTAATTGGTTTTGTTGATTTTGTTGTAATTCTTGAAAAAGCTCTGAACATCAGAATTATTGCTGAGCTTATTCAAGTATTTGTTGGTGTTTCCAAGCCAGACATTCTTGCCTGTGCTGTGATGCAGAAAAATAATTTTCTTCATTTCTTTTTGATTTGGTTCACAACTAATCAGTAAGAATGGGATAAGGAGAAATGATATCTTTCTTACTGTCCTATTAAAGCGAAATAATTGGATCATTTTAAAAGGTTTTCGAGCAGGTGAAAAAAACTCCCTGGGAATTGTAATATAGTTTTCCGACATCAGCTGCCACTACAAATCCAGCGAGCAATCCATTGGGGTATTCGTAGCTGCTCTTCAGATAGGCTGATAGCTGCTTTGTTTCCGGGAATATCCCGTATCTGGGCGGCGTCCATACATTTCCTAAGGAATGGCCAATTTCACTTGTTCCGAATGTTCCATAATTTTGGGAATATGAAGCCTTCATCAGAAAGTTCCATTTTTGAATAGATGCTTCAAAACCCAAATGAAGGGCAACCACTCTGTTATTAACGAAGAAGTCGTGAGGATCCTGTGGCAACTCCTCTCTGATTGAACTTCCAAGCCCAAGCAGGGGATTTCCCATGCCAATTCCTTTGTAGGAATACCCTTCAACATACTGGTCGTTGTTGTAATAGTTTTCATCGCCCGAGGGTGCATAGGGAGACCATAATTCGCCTGCCTGGTTTTTAGTGAATAGAAATTCAATCAGAATTTTTTTCCATTGGAAGTGGGAATTGCTTTGTTTTGCATTTTGGATGCTTAAACCGTTTAGCCCGTCGCGGATATTGGCAAAATAATAAAGCGCACCAATGTCGTAAATATTTTGTCTGTAAGCCAGTACCTTAAACCCTGCAAAGCTGTATTCAAACCCCAAATCAATTGATCCCAGATGGTTTCCTATTTTGGATGTTCCAATATGCTCGGTTCCATAGGGCTTCCCGGCAATAACATAAAGATAGTCTTCCAGACCCGAAAGGGTGAAATAGTTTTCATAATAGATATCTTCTTTTCCCCAAAAGGTTTGGTGGTTGAATCCCCCGTAGAGCTTTAGTTTCCAACCCGGCTTACCGAATCTTCCGTAAAGCGATTTTTGATGAAAGTAGGTTTCCAGGGGAATAACCCTTGTGTATAAATATTGGTATTGTGGCGTTTCGCCAATCCAACCGTGAACAAAGTTTCCCTTGAAGGCCAGCAATTCCCCCCAAAAGGGCAAGGATTGAAATTCAGGTATTGAAATCTGAAGCTGGGGTATTCCCAATGCGTTTCCCGAAAGCGAAAACGATCCGGATGTCAGGCTGGTATCGCACAAACCAATGGTTTGCCTCGACCGGCCTGCTTTTATCTCAAGAAAGCCCATTCGAACTTTCCCATACCCTTCAATAAGTTTTAGATTGCTCTTGTTTCCAACATTAGCGCGGCTTTCAATCGCTGCTCCCCAATCAAGAAAATGGTTCTTCCGAGCAGCATAGTCTCTTTTAATTGCCCCGATCAGGCCGAGAGAGGCATTATCAAGAGGGATGCTGCCGTACTGATTCGATCGCATCCAGAATGGGACACGACCAGGAGTCGTATACCCTCCAATAGCTTCAAGCTTAAAATTGAAATTCCCTTCCTGAGCATGAATGTTCAGAAATGCTAAGATGGTTAGTATCCCGTATGCACATGCCTTTTTCATTCTGTTGAAATTTTGTTTTTAAAGTTGTAACAGCTTTTTCTCATGAGGAGGAGAGCCACACAAAATTTATTTTTTGAAGATGGCCTTTGTGACGAAAAGAATAACGCGGGTTTCAGATGTTGTTTTGCATAATTGTCTTATGAAACGGGCGGGATTTTCGGGAAATATTTTGTTCGATAAGTTCCTTTGTCTCCGCTATATGCGATTTTGAAGACGCGCCAAACAACACCGATTCAATTTTTGGGAATTGGCCGAGGTATTCGACAGCTTCCTTTGGACGAATTGCACCGGCGGCCAAAACCTGCATGGCTATTGGACGAAACCTGCCTTCTCGCAAGTATTTTTCATAAACTGCCTTGCCTCCCGGCATCCTGAATCCGATTTTGTTGATCGAGCTGCAGATAATTGGGTTTTCAATCCCAATTAAGTGCAGAGCATCGTGCAATGCGGGAAGGTTCATGCTTATGTAACCCGGCTCGGCATTGTATTTTTTGCGGATATAGGAATCGTACTCTTTGAAAACATCAAGCATGTTAAGCCCAAGGATCATGTCGACCAGTACATTCTGGATAAAAATCACAGGGGTGCTGATATCTCTGAACATTTTCATTTCAGCATCGATAAGGATTTCCATCAATCCGATGAAATCCTTCCTTAAATATGCAACACCACCCTTTGTGAAAGTGCTCAGGATGTTGCCCGGAATATATTGTTTAAGGGCACCCAGAATGCCGAAATCTGTTACCGCATTTGCATATTTGTGAGCGTAAGGCATGCAGGGGTATATTTTGAAGTCCCGGTAGGCGACAGGATTGGCTCGAATGTAATCGCAGATATTTGCGATCCTGTCGTGGGTTGTACACATAAAGGTATTAATGCCAACCTCTCTTGCCTGATCCAAAACCCTGATTATAGAAGCGTCGTCTTTAAACATGATGGCCTGTTCTCTGGATTTCTCATCAGATAGATGATTGACCGCAAAAAACTGATTGTCTCCGAATAATGCTTTTTCCATTTTCATAGTCTAGTTTTTAGAATCTTCAACCAGTAATTCAATAACTTCATCTGTTTGTAATGCCTGCTTAAAGGTGTTAATCTTAGAAGGCTTGTTTTGAAGGATGCAGTCCACTAGATTGTCAATCTGAGCGCTGTATTCTTCTCCACGGAGGTAGAAGTTTACCGGAAGAGCCAAATCGGTGATGTATTTAATTGTCCAGCCTCTTTTCAGATTTTCCCTGTTGTTGGCCTCTTTCAGGTAGATTTTTATCTCGGTGGCGTCGCAGATTATTTTGCCGTTCTTGCCAAAAACAGTAAGGAGTGTCGACATTTTCCGGTAGGTTTCGTCGCTCCAGTTAACCTCTAAAACGCCGCTGACGCCATTTTCAAGCGTGAGGATTGAGTAAACAGCATCTTCTACTCCTTTCGAATAGATTTTTTTAAGCACAGAGCCGTTTACTTTTACCGGTCGTCCGATAATTTCCTGCACCAGGTTAATAACATGGGAGGCATAATCGAAGAGGCAGCCTCCTCCCTCATGGGGGTCAGAGCGCCAGGTGCCTCCTTTTTCCTTGGTAACAACCGGGCCATACGATTCGGCTGTGAAGTGCACCAGATCACCTAAAACCTTTTTATCGAGAAGCCTTTTCAGTTCCAGAAATGTTCCGATAAAATGGTTGTGATAGCCAACCTGATTGATTAGTTTTTTTTCCTTGCTTAATTTGTCCAACTCTTTTCCTTCCTCAATTGTCAGACTTAAAGGTTTTTCACAGAACGTGTGAATTCCTTTTTTGAGAGCATAACTGACCATTTCGTAATGGAACCGGGTAGGTGAGGCAATAATCACAAAGTCGAGGTCTTCTGCATCAATCATCGTTCTGAAATCTTTGTAGATATTAACTCTACTGAATTTTTTAAAAGCGTCCAAAACGAGTGTTGACGTATCGCAAACCGCGACCAGATCTACGGATGGGTGAGGGCATACGATGGCTGCGTGCGAAATCCCCATTTTACCCAATCCAATAATTCCAGCTTTAAGTTTCATTTGCATAGCAGTTTAATTTTTAAAGTCTGATGAAATCCTCATGTTGCTGATTTTGTTGCTATTGTGTTTGTGTTTCGGAAACATGTGGGTTTCATCTTTTGAGAAAAGACTTTCATAAATAGCGCTAGTTTCTAAAACGATTTTATCCCAGTTGAACTTGTTTGAAAGGATTTCATCGAAAGAGCGTGTAGATCCGTTGGACAGCTTTCTCACAATACTATCGTGCAGGCTTTTTTCATCTCCAACCCTGAAGTAGTCATCTCCGGCAAGCCCGATTTGAAGGTTTGCAGGTATATCGCTAACCAACACATCGATGTTGTAGCTCATTGCTTCAAGCAAGGCTATGGGCAGGCCTTCCTGAAAAGAGGACATAACAAACAAGCGTGCGAATGAGAAAACCTGGTTTAATTTCTCCCCCTTGATGAAACCGGTAAGCACAACATTGTTTTTTTTAGCGAGGGATTTTAGTTTGTCCGAATATTCAGTCGGGTAATCGGTATCACCAACCAACACCAATCTGTATTCAGTCGGGTTCGCTTTCCTGAAAGCATTGATCAGGTAATCAAAGCCCTTTTCCTCCAGAAACCGGCCTACTCCAATCACATATTTGTTCTTTTGCAGCCCCAGCTGTTCCAGATAATCGAACCGGGTGGATTTCTCAGGCAGACAAACACCGTTAAATATCACGCTGTATTTGCCTATTTGGTACTTCTTTTCCATTTCTGCCCTTATTATATCGGAAATGAAAATTATAAAATCTGCGTTGTTCATGCTTACAACTTCCGAGAACGACAAAAACCATCTTGCGGCAAAATTCCATTTCTTTTGCGTGTAGCTCACATTATGGTACGAGAAGACGACCTTGGTGCGTAGCATCTTTAAAAGCGGGATGAAAAAACCGGGCCCTGTATTGTGAAAATGCACAATGTCATAGTTCTGAAAAAGGGCATGGAGGGTCGAAAAAAAAGAGTGTAAGAGTGTCTCGAGCGACTTGCTTTTTGGTACCCTTAGATCAATGAACTTAATGTTCCTGAAGCTTGCGTTTTTATTCTTCGAATTCAAGTACGGTCTTCTCCTGTAAATTGTGATCTGATGGTTGCCCATTCCGGCCAGTCTCGTGTAAAGCTCCATGCAGTGGGTTTCTATACCTCCTTGGATTTCAGGGAATCCTCTGGATCCAATTACTCCTATTTTCATGATTCCTGCTTTGTTAATTTTGAACTTCAGCCGGTTCTGAGAATTTTGAAAACAAATCGACATAATTCTCAAGTAATTTCTCCTCCTTGAATTTGCTTTTCATAATCTGGTGGCTATTAACCCCAAATTCATGTCTTGTTTTCTCCGAACTTATGAGAATCTCCAGTTTCTTTGCGATAAGGCTGATATCCCTTGGGGGAACAATAAATCCGTTATAGGAATCCTGGATTAAAAAGCGATTGTCTCCAACATCCGTCGCAATAATCGGCAACCCGGCTACCATCGCTTCCATTATTGAGTTTGAGAGGCCTTCGTTTAGGGAGGTACTTAGGTATATATCGCACGACCTGAGAATTTCAGCGATGTTTGGAGGGTTAATCAGAATTTTAACCTCGTTGCGAAGATTGAGCCGGTTTACGAGCATTCGGATATCAGGTTCCATTGGGCCGTAGCCGATGAAATAGTATCTTAACTTCTCACTGTGCGTTTTTTCGAGAACCTTTTTAAAGGAGAACAAGGCTGTCTTATGGTCTTTGAGTTTGATGAAGCGGGAGACCGAAATTACGATGATCTCATCCCTTGGGATATTGTTTTTTTTAAGCGGAGGCACATGAATGGCATTTTGTATCACCAGCATCTTATCGGGGTTGAAACCCTGTTTCACAAATATCTTCTTTGCTGAAAAGCTGTTGCAAACAGTTGCATCATTGATGAAATTGTGGATAAGCTTTTCGAAAACAAATTTGTGGTAGGGTAATTTCTCAGCTCGTATACCTCCAATTGTTATTACTCGCCCTTTAAACAGCTTAACTATGCCGGCAACAAGATTTGCGAGAGAAAGATAGGATAGCAAAATGTTGGTATTCTCGGCTTTAATAATCTCGAATAAGCGGAGCAGCTTGCTAATGGGATTCCCACACAAACCAATATGTTTTATGGAATTCACAACAATGAAATTGTGGTTGGATGGATCAATCTTATCGGCACACCAGGCTATCAAAGTGATGTTAACTTTGTTTTCGGTTAAGAGTTTCGAAAGAATCAGAGCTTGCTTTTCGGCTCCGCCTTTTAGCAAAGTTTTGCATAGAATTATTACCGAATAGTTACTGCTCATTATAAAAGGGTTTTCGTGAGTAGGGTTGGGTTGGCCGTTAGAAAGCCCGGGGAATTTGGACTGGTTATTTCGGCGCTTATGGGTTTGGCTGGATAGATCGTAAATCCTGTCTAATTGATTGATAGTCTTTTGCGAAACGTAAAACTGTCGATTATTACAAAGTCATTATCGGAATTATAGGTGTGGGTTCCTTTCAGACTCTTATCCCAGCTGGGCTCAATAACTTGCGCCGTAACTTCGCTGTATGCATTTTCGTCCAGCCGGGTAATCTGGTTCAGATTAAAACTATTGCCGTACAAACCGGAACAGTTCTGCGACGGTCGGTATATTTTACCCTCACGGATAAAAAGCTTTCCTGCAGGCCTGGCCTTTGTTACATCAGATACAACCGGGTTGCAGGGATGACTTTTCCAGTTCGCCGAAAAAATATCCTTGTTGAAAAACAAGAAAAGCTCTGTGCTGCATCCCGATATGTTATCGGTTTGATCAACTGCTGTAAATAGCCAATAGCTTTGGTTATGATAGAATAGGGTAGTGTCGGCTGCTGATATGTTTTCCATGAGTGTCATACAGAATTCCCATTTATTAGGGAAAACCACGCATTTATACAAGTCAATCGTCCTGTTTTTCGAGGTTTCTGGAATCATGTAGTAGCTATCGCCCATTTTGAATACAAAAGGATACGACATGTGATAAGGTTTCTCGATAATCGTTTCATTGCTTAGCAAACTCCCGCTTTTGTCGAGTTTGAGAACAGCAATATGGGCCTTGTTTTTCGAGTAGATAAACTCCTCCACGAAAATAAAATATTCCCCGTCTTTCTCAACCACAAAGGGATCGGCCCAAAAACGATCCTTTGGCGGTAATAGCTTTTTAAAGTTCCCGAAGTCACCGGGAAAGCTGTTCTCGCCGTTTTTTATATGGAAGAGAAGCTGCCAGCTAAAGGCATCGCTATAAACTAATTTTTTCCGGACATACCAGGCTGCGACCCGTAAATAATTTAGCAGCGATTTGCCGGCTGGCAAGAAGGGTTTAGCTTTCGCTGGATTTTCATCGTTTGTTTCAGGATTGTTGAACCTGCTTATCAGTGAGTCGAAATATTTTTCCCCATGTGTGTAAATCCCTTTAATTACCCTGGGCATAAACAATGCAGTACGCCAGAACAGCTTGTTTCGGGTTAAATGTATTGAGTAGGGACAGGTTGATTCCCGGGAACTGAAAATCGCCAACCTGCGCTGATCATCCCTATTTAAAATTCCCAGCCTCGATTCTATTGCTTTGCTGCTTGTTACCACTTCCCTGAATCCGGCAAGCAGTCCGTCCTCATCTTTATTGTTGTCGATCGAATTTTCCCATATACCATATTTTGGAATATCCGGAATTCCATCGCTCAGTAAAATGCTGCTGAATTTTAAAATTATATCCGGTTGGTATTTTTTAATTTCGGCAATCATATTTTCATTGAAAGAGCCATTTTCAATAGCTATGGCAGATTTGGCAGTAATTTCCGGAACGTCCTCAAAAATGCCGGAAAGGTCTTTCATCCGGTTAAAGTCTTTTCCGGTTTTGAAAATCATGCTGTCGGCTTTCTCGAGGGATTTTAAAAGTGTATGGCGGAAAAAACTCCCATGTTTATCCTGAGGTAAGGCTTCGATATTGTTCTTAACGGCAAACACAATTTTGACATATTCAGAGCCATGCAGTTCGTTGAGGATCTGAAATTGCCAGGAGGGAATTTGGTAGCTATTTAATAAGACTCCGATTTTTAGTTTTTCCTTCATGGGAATGCCCGTTTTTCAGGTATTTCTTCTCAAAAAAGTCAATCATTGCCCGGGAAAACTCTTCCTCTATTATCGAACTTCCGTTAAACTTGATCCATTTGCCCGCGATAAACTCATGCCAGTACTTTGATCGTTGCAGGGCGGAAGGGCCGAGGTGAATCATTTGGAATTCAATTAGATGATAGGTATTGCCATCAAAACCTATATCGATCCCTAAAATGGGGAAATCGATTTCCAGGCTGAGTCTGCGCGCGAAGTTCAAAACCCCTTCATGCTCGTTCTTAGGAACTTCATAAAACCGTCCACTTCCACTTGCCCTGAAATCGTTATCGCGGTTTTTCCGGTACATCAGGTAGTATTTCCGGCCAAAAATCAGCACTTTGTAATCCCCCGAAAGCCCCTCTACAAAAGGCTGAACGATAATAGGCACACTGAGGGGTGAGGTGTCGAATGAATAGTAATTCGATTTTGCAGGGACCAGCATCTTGATGATTCGTTTGACGAGTTTTTTGAGATTCGCAATCGAAAGCTCCCGTAAATTCTCCGCAAATATTCTGTTGCCGGCCTTCTTAATGAATTTTTGATACTCTTTCCGGTTCCTTGCCAGATAAACACCCATGCCCGCAGACCCCGATGATTGCTTGATTACAACCGGAAAGCGGACCTTGTGGTTCAGCGCATCAACCCACGATCCAAAGCAGGCGCCGGGGATTGTCTTAAGGCTTTCATCCGAAAAGCGGGATTTCATTAGCTCCATAAAGATTTTATTGTGATGAGCCAGTAGAAATTCGTGCTGTGGAGCCACTAATGCGCCTTGTTTCTCGAGGAAATATACAAGGTCTTCGATGTATCGTTTAAAAAAGGAGCCCGGGGATTCAGAGGTCTGGTAGAGAAAAAACACACTTTTGTAATTCTTGCTTACATCGAGTTCGCTAAACTTCATTACAGAAACCTGATAACCGTTTGATTCAAAAGAATTCCGTATCAGCGACAAATCCATGGAAGTGTAATTCTTTCTGTCGAGTTTGGATACAAGGAACCTTGAGTCCTCATCGGTTAGTATAATAAGCTTTTTATTCATTTTTTCTCGGGGGATAAAAATGTCGCGGCTCTGACGGATCCGTATTTATTGAATTTAATTGTTGCTTTAAACAATCCTTTCGTAAATACGACTGATGACGCACCCAATCAGGTTCAGGGCAATAATGAAGGCTTTTTTGAATCTAGCTTAAGCTAAGGAAATTGTGAATTTTGGTAACCGAACTTCTGTATTCCAAAAGCTTTTTAGCTCTTTCGAAGCCATTTTTGGAAATAAGTTCCAATTCATTGCGATTCTGGAGCATCCAGTGCAGCTTGTTGGCAATCGATTGGGGATTTCCACATTCGGCCATTACAATTTCGGAGCCGTTTTTGAAGTACCTTCCCATATCTCCAAAGTCGGTAGCCAGGATAGGTTTTCCCGAAGCGAAATACTCTCCCAGTTTTGTTGGAAAGCCTGCCTGTGTCTGAATCGTGGAAGGACGCGTGATGGTTAGGATTTCGCACTCCGATAGGTAATGTTTTACCTTCGAGGATTGTACCAGACCTGTAAAAGTAACTTTTCCCGATAATCCCAGTCTTTCGCATTCAAGCCGGAGATCAGGGATTAGGCTTTTGCCAAATGGGGCATCGCCGATAACCAGGAGGCTGATGTTGCTCAAATCTCCATTCAACATGCTCATCGCTCTAAACAGATCCGATAAGCCATCCTTCTGGTATGGCGCTCCACTGTATCCCAATGTGTATTTTATTTTTGTGGCAACCGGTTTCCAGTATTCGAAATCCGTAAGGTTTGGCTGAACAAAGATGTTCTCCTCCAAATATCCCATTTGCAGATAGAGGTCTTTCAGGTAATAACTGAATAGAATCATCTTGTCGGAAGTGCGGTTCAGATACCTGAAGTTGAAAAGATGCCCGTACCTCTTTATCTGTCGAAGGAAAGATCCTTTGAATTCCGATTTGTCGATAATCTCGGCAACAAATTTAAACACTTTAATACCCAAGGGTTTTGTTATAAGGAATATTGGGAGGTTGTACTGTATCTCGCTGTTGAATACCAGCAGACTTACCGAATGGCGGTTTTTTAGAAGCGATGCCAGGTAAATAATCAGTCGCGAGATACTCAGGAATTCGTCGAGTAATTTTAGGAATTGGTTTTCGGGTCGTTTTCTCAAACCCAGATAGGTGTATGGGATGCCTTCAGAGGTAATGTTTTTTCTGGATTCGTTGGGCGAAAAGTTTCCAAAGGCATAACCCTTAAGCAAAAGCACGCTGATTTTGCAACCGTTTGATTTTAGGCCGCGACAGAACAAGTTCAGATAGCTTGCCCCGGCTCCGCCACTTGGGAAATTCATGGAGGTTATCAAAACATATTCCTGCACTAGCTTATTCCGTGCCATATATTGCTTAGTTTGGCATTGCCCAGGATCAGTTTAAGTACCCTCCAGGAAGTGTTTTGGATTTTGTATTCATCAGGAATCTTTTCATATCCCCGGGTGACCACAAATTCCATAAGCAATGACTGGATGCTGTTCATTACTGCATCCGGATCGAAACCTGTAAGGATAATCGTCCCTGCGTCTTGTGATTCGGGACGTTCCATCGATTGCCGTATTGAAATAGCCGGGAAGTTCAAAATGGATGACTCCTCGGAAATCGTCCCGGAATCAGAAACCGTGCATTTCGCATTCATTTGAAGATGAACGTAATCGGGAAAGCCAAAAGGTTTAAGAAAACGGATCAGCGGGTTCATTTCCAGATCGGTAATGCTTTCCATGCGTTTGCGCGTGCGTGGGTGGGTGGAAACAATCACGGGAAGACCATAATGTTTTGCAAGCGTATTCAGAACGGACAGTATTTTTAGCAAGTTGGCCGGATTGTCAACATTTTCTTCCCTGTGGGTCGAAACCAGAAAATAGTTTTCAGGAGTTAGTGCCAGCAAATCAAGGGCTTGTGACTGCTTGATTTTGGGCAGGTAATAATCCAGGACCTCTTTCATCGGACTGCCCGTGAGGTAGATTCTGCGGTGTGGCAATCCCTCGGAAATAAGATGCCGACGTGCATGTTCGGTGTACACAAGGTTGAAATCGGCGATATGGTCGATTATCCTGCGGTTAATTTCTTCCGGGACATTGAAATCAAAACAGCGGTTTCCGGCTTCCATATGAAAAACCGGTATATGCAGGCGTTTGGCCATATATGCCGCCAGACAGGAATTGGTATCCCCAAGCACCAAAACAGCATCCGGTTTTTCTTTTAGCAGGACCTTCTCCGACTTGCGGATAATATCCCCAACCGAACTCCCCAGCGATGATGTGTCGACCTCCAGAAAATAGTCTGGTTTGCGCAATTCAAGTTCCTGGAAGAAAATCTCGTTCAGCTCGTAGTCGTAGTTTTGACCGGTATGGACGATTACCTGCGTCAGATGTGCATCGAGCAATGTCATGGTTCTGGAAAGCCGGATTATTTCAGGCCGGGTGCCAATAAAGGTTACAACTTTAAGTTTGGTCATAATAAAGGATATTGTTTGCTTATTAGGTTCAGACTTTTTCGTAAAAGGTGTCAGGATCGTCGGGATTAAAGAATTCGTTAATCCAAAATAATGTAATCAGTTCAGTATCTCCAACGTTGGTGATGTTATGGGTGTACCATACCGGCATGTCGACGAATGAGGGCTGCTCCCCGTTTAATTCAAACCGCAGGGTATTGTCTGTCCCGATGCGGCGCAATTCAATAATCGCTTTCCCCTGTATTACAATAAACCGCTCTATTTTTCGGGTATGGAAATGGTTCCCTCGTGTAATACCCGGGATGGTTGTGGAGAAAGAAAATTGCCCGCCAATTTGTGTTTTGGCCGCTTCGATGAAAACTCCCCGGTTATCCGCATTTTTATTGAGAATAACGGGGTAGTGGGAGGAATGGTCGATATAGCTTCTGAAGGTGTTAAAAAGGTTTAGTTCAAAAGGGCTTCTGATCTTTGGATAGCAATGATTTTCGAAGTAAGTATTCTTGAAATTTTCGAGAATGGCAAGAATATCTGAGACCTGGTTTTCTGAGGTTTTTTGCACATTAATTCTTTCAGGCGAGATCTCCGTCGAGGGCAATATGATTTTCTGATAGAATAGTTCAACCAATTCGCCAATATATATAAGTTTCAGGTTTGCGTCGATAATTATTTTTGGTTGCTCGTTATGGGTTAACTGGTGGCAAAATGTAGATACAACTGAGTTGTAATAGGGATTCCCAAAGGGTCCAAAAACGTTTGGGATTATCAGGCCGGTAAATCGAGTGCCGTTTCGGTGCGCCCATTCTTCAAAAAGCATTCTCCCATCGTGTTTGGATTTGCCATACAGGTTGTCGCTTTCTTCCTGTGTTGAGGATGAGAACAGCAGATGAGGGTGGCTATTTGTAGCCTCCAGCGCAGCAATAAGGCGTTGTACCAGGTTAAGGTTCGTATCATAAATTACTTTCGGATCGCTGTGCCGGTTCATCGCTGCCAGATGAACAATCGCATCGCATTTGGAAACGAAGGAATTGAGTTCCTCAGGATTTTCAAAATAACCGTCTTTAAAGGGAATGGTGGTTATTTCATCTTTTTTCAGGTTGAGGAAATTAAAAAGATGGGTTCCGATGAATCCAGCCTGTCCGGTTATACCAACTTTCAGCATGTTTTTATTATTTTAGGGGATAGGAATAGTTTTTTGTTTGGCCCTGACTTAACTGTCTGAAATTTAGGAATTCGGTTCTGATTTTCAAACCTTTTGGCCAACTTCACTCTTAACAACATCCAGCTTAAGGAGCAACTCCTTTGTTTCGTTGATATTTAAACGATGGGTATTATGGGAGGTGTATTCCTCCATTTGGGCTATTTCCGATTCTCCCTCGATAAAAAACCGGTTGTAATTTAGATCGCGGGTATCGGCAGGAATGCGGAAATAATTCCCAAGGTCTTCTGCTTTTACCATTTCCTCGCGGTTAACGAGTGTTTCGTAGAGTTTTTCGCCATGGCGGGTGCCAATAATTTTAACCTCGTTTCCCGCATTATATAATTCCAATAAAGCATGAGCCAGAACCTCAATGGTTGCAGCCGGGGATTTCTGAACGAAAATATCGCCAGGGTTCCCGTTTTTAAAGGCGAAAAGCACCAGATCGACCGCGTCGTCGAGAGTCATCATGTAGCGTGTCATATGCGGGTCGGTAATGGTGATGGGTTTGCCTTTCTTGATTTGCTCGATAAACAGAGGGATTACAGATCCCCTGGAAGCCATAACGTTACCGTAGCGGGTTCCGCAAAAAGCCATTCCCGTGCCATTCAAGTTTCGCGATTTGGCAACCATAACCTTCTCGCTGAGCGCTTTTGACATTCCCATGGCATTGATAGGGTATACTGCTTTATCGGTGCTGAGCACAATTACCCGCTTTACCTTGTTTTCCAATGCCGCATTAAGAACGTTTTCGCATCCCAGTACATTGGTCCTTACGGCTTCGGTAGGGAAAAACTCACATGAGGGGACCTGCTTCAGAGCTGCTGCCTGAAAGGCATAATCAACACCTTTCATTGCAGAATAAACACTTTCATAATTTCGCACATCGCCGATGTAATACTTGATTTTGGGATTGTTGTAGTATTGTCGCATGTCGTCCTGTTTTTTCTCGTCGCGACTGAAAATGCGGATTTCTTTGATGTCGGTATTCAAGAAGCGCCTGAGAACAGCGTTTCCAAAGGAGCCTGTGCCGCCTGTTATGAGCAAAGTCTTATTTGTAAACATGATTTTCAGTTTTTATACTGGTTATTATTAAATGTTGGAATTTCTTTCTCACGTTGTCTTCATCAAATAATTTCTGTGCGATTCTTTTAGCGTTATTACTGATTTTATTTCTGTAGCTGTTGTTTCCGACAATGTATTTTACTGCCTTGATTATATCCTCGTCGCTCTGATTTGTCAGGCAATATGCGCAGTTGTTTTCAGCACAGAATTTCGAAATTGCAGTCTCTTCCGGTGCGAAAACCAGTATGGGTGTACCGGAAATCATGTATTCGGAAGCCTTGGTAGGTATCGAGTACCTGGCGAATTTCAGACCTGTTTCGGTAAAATCAAGAGGCAGGAGCAACAAGTCGTATTGCTTAAGAAGTGTCGGGATTTCTTCGTGTTTTACGGGGGGACGTATGGTGATATTATTTAAACCTGCAATTTTTTTCGACTCTCTGGACTCATGATTATTGGTAAAAATGTCAAGGGTAACATTTAGATTGTCAAATGAGTAGCTCGATATGGCTCGAGAGAATAAGCTTATTGAATTCTTGTTTGCCAGACCAATTCGTCCGATATAAAGAACTCTGAACGTTTCATGTTGATTTGTTCTGGTAATCAAGGTGTGGTTATATTTTGAAATATCGATGGGATTATGAAAAGCTTCAAATGACTTGCTATATCGCCTTCTATATTCGGATGACATGGCATTGCTGATACTCAAGTACTGATCCACCCGTTCCAGTAGTTTTCGGAATTCCCCATCGATTTTTTTACTCCAATAATTTCTCAGTAAGCTTTTTTTACTGATTGTTGAAGGCCAGTCATCCATCATGTGTATTATGGTTGGCAGCTTCAAGTAATCATGAAGTTGTATTGAGAATAAAATCTCCTCGCGGGTTGATACTTGGATGTATAAAACTTCAGGATGGTATTCCGACAGCCAATCCTTGAATTTGGGGGAAAGTGAGGTTTTCGAAAGGCAATGAAACAGGCCAATCCAGTGCATAAATGGGAAAAACAATTTATCAACTATTATCTGTCGTGGATATGATTTTGAGGCAGCCATGGAAACGCTATCCCTGGTGTCAAACGAGATTAGTCCCGAAGGAAATGATCTTTGAATAAGGTTTAAGGGAAATACCCATCGCTGCTCGTCTTTGCCCAGCTGATAATAGGTGCGGCAAATATCAGTTGTCGTTTTTTGAAGGACATGTCCGGTTGCCGTAACCGCAATTTTATTTTGGGGCCATCCTTTAAAAAGATTGGTAAGAGTGATACCGCCGCCCGAATAATGGTTAAAGGGCTGTCCGAATATTAATATCCTGGGGTAGTTGTTCACATTCATTTTCCTGCAAAATTGATTTATATGAGTTTAGTAGCTGTTTAGCTATTTCTTTAGGGGCATGGCGTTGAGCAGACCTTTTCCTCGCGTTTTCCCCGAGTAATCTGGCATATTGATAATTTCGGGACAATTCCAAAATGGCTGCTGCCATTGCAAACGGTTCTCCCTCCTGAACCAGGATGCCATCCACTTTATCTGTAATAAGTGAATTTATTCCTCCAACATTTGTTGAGATAATAGGAATACCCAAAGCCATTGCCTCACATACACTATTTGGACTATTTTC